>JANSYB010000352.1 GCA_024742655.1 Paracoccaceae bacterium
GCGCACGGGCTGTCGCGCCTTGGCACACAGCCGCCGCACCCGGCCCTCGGTGTCGTCGCCCGACAGGGTGGTCAGATCGATACAGCTGATCGCCCGGCACAGCCACGCGGCCTGATGCGCCTTCTTGACGCTGCGCCGCCCGGGCAGGCTTTTGACGCGTCTTTCGATGGCCGAGGTATTGGCCTGAACCGCGCGCACCCAGTCGAGGTCGAGCGGCATGCCCTCGTTGCGCGGCTCCATCGCCTGCGGCAGATGCACTGTGTCAGTCTTCGTTCGGGGTGTCATAACGGTTTGCTTTGCATGGGTCAGGTCAAGGGTCGCACGCGCCCGTGACCTTGGCAAGCTGGCGCGGCCCGATCTCGCACCGCCCTGCACGAAAAATGCGCAACCCCTCCGGCCCGGCTGCACGGTGTGCGGCTAGTGTGACCGTATCGACATTCGACAGGACAAGGAGGTCAGATAATGGCGATGCACATGACCAAGGGCATTCCCGATTCCCTGCGGCAGGACGGCTGGTGGCTCGCTCCGTTCGAGCGATATGGTTCCGGCAACCTGCGCCGCTCGCACCGGCGCGCCGCGATGTGCCTTTTGGGAATGGCCATACTGACTGGCCTTCTGGTGGGCGGCAGTCTGGAAGAACACGCACAAGAGGGCTTTTCGCAAACGGCGGCCTCGCATAGCCTTGCCCTGCACATGAATAGCAGTCGGCACCCTGAATGAGCCACATCCTGATCATCGATGACGACCCCCAGATCCGCAACGTTTTGCGCATCGCCTTGCGGCAGGCGGGGCATGATGTCACCGAAGCGGGCGACGGGGCCGAGGGACTGGTCAAGGCGCGCAACGGGCGCGCCGAGCTGATCGTTCTGGATATCGGCCTGCCGGAAATGGACGGGCTGGAACTCTGCCGCCGCCTGCGGGCGGAGCGCGACACACCCATTCTGTTTCTCACCGCGCGCGATGACGAGATCGACCGTATTCTGGGGTTTGAACTGGGCGGGGACGACTATGTGACGAAACCCTTCTCGCCACGCGAACTGGTGGCGCGGGTCCGGGCCATCCTCAAGCGGACGGAGAACCGGGCGGCGTCCGGTGCGGCGCTGACGCGGGGCGCGTTGCGTCTGGACGTGGCGCGGCATCTGTGCAGCTTTGACGACACCCACATTACGCTGACCGGACGGGAAATGGCGTTGCTGGAGCATCTCATGCGCCGGCCCGAGCACGTGGCCACAAAGGCGCAACTGACCGATGCGGTCTACGGATCCTCGATCCATGTCTCGGACCGCACACTGGACAGCCACCTGCGCAACCTTCGCGCCAAGCTGGCCGAGGCCGGGTGTGAGAGCGCGGTTGAGACCGTGCACGGCGTGGGGATCAGGATGGGCCCATGCCAACCCGGATAAAGCAGAAATGGCGTCCGCCGCTGACACTCGTGATCGGCGGGGCCCTCGCGGCGGTTCTGGCCGCGCCGATCATAGCCATCGGGTATTTCAAGGTTGCCGGCTTCATCCTTGGATGGGGGGAGACCACGTTGATGATCTTCGTGATCGCGCTGGTTCTGACCGCGTTGTTGGGGTTTCTGCTTTGGCGGCTTGTGCTGCGCCCGGTCTGGGCGCTGACCGCGCATGCCATCGCCATCAAGGAGGGTCGCGGCGATGCCCCCCTGCCCGAACATTTCGGAACGCCCGAACTGACATCTCTGGCACAAGCCGTTGACGAGATGGGCAGCACCCTGATGGACCGCGAGGCCGGCCTGCGCGCCTATACCAACCACGTCACCCATGAGCTGAAATCGCCACTGACAAGCCTGATCGGCGCGGCCGAGTTGCTGGAAGCAGACACCCCCCAGAAAGATCGCGTGCAATTGATCGAAACGATCCGGGTGTCGTCGCGCAAGATGCAGGATCAGCTGGAGGCGCTGCGCCGCCTGGCCAGCGCGCGCGAACCGGTGGGGCGCGGGCCCTCGACCCTGTCGAACGTGGTGCCCCGGATCGAGACGGGCCTGCCCCTCCTGCTACAGGGCGACATGGCTCTTCCGATTGATGAGGATGCGCTGATCGCGGTTCTGACCCATCTCGCGCAGAACGCCGCCGCACATGGGGCCACCCGCCTGTCCCTGGGGCCGGACGGCGACGATCTGCGCATCAGCGATGATGGCCCCGGGATCGCCCCGGGCAACCGAACCCGCGTGTTCGAGCCGTTTTTCACCACCCGCCGGGAGAGCGGTGGCACGGGGATGGGCCTTGCCATCGTGCGCAGCATGCTCAGGGCGGCAGGGGGCGATATCCGGCTGGTGCCTTCTGACACAGGTGCGGTTTTCGACATCACGTTCTGAGGGTCATTGCCCAGAAACAGGTCAACCGTGGGCGAGGCCGGGCCTGGATTGCGAATAATTCGCATTTTTGTTGACTTATTGCAAATGACTCTCATATTCAGATTCAGGTTTCATCGACATGGAGGCACAGATGCGGGCATCGCGGCGCGCTTTTATCGGTTGGTCTTTGTCGGCGGCGGCCCTGGCTGGCGCACCGCTTTGGGCGGCGGCGGGGCCTGTTCAGGTCGTCGCAACGACCGGCATGATCGCAGATGCCGCCCGACAGGTCGGCGGCGATCTGGTCGAGGTCAAGGCCTTGATGGGCTCGGGCGTCGATCCGCATGCCTATCGGCAGACACGCTCTGATATCGTGGCGGCCACGCGCGCCGACCTGGTATTGTGGCATGGCCTCTACCTAGAGGCGCAGATGGAAGAATTCCTGCTCAAGCTCGCGAAGCGCGGTCATGTCGTCGCCGTGGGCGAAGCGGTGCCGGAACAGGATCTGATTGGTCATGAAGACTACGCGGGCAAGTTCGATCCGCATGTCTGGATGGTGCCCGAACTATGGGCGCATGTGGTCCGCCGCGTCCAACAGGCGCTGTCCGAAACGGCCCCCGCGCACGCCGAGACATTCGCGGCCAACACCGCCGCTCACCTCGCAGATATCGAACGCCTCGGTGCCTATGCGACCAAGCGACTGGTCAGCGTGCCCGCGCCGTCGCGGGTTCTGCTGACGGCGCATGACGCGTTTGGTTACTTTGGTCGCGCCTACGGATTCGAGGTTGTGGGCATCCAGGGCATTTCAACGGAATCCGAGGCCGGTCTGAACCGGATCAGAACACTGACGGACATGCTGGTAGAGCGTGATATCAGCGCGGTGTTCGTCGAAACCTCCGTCAGTGACCGCAACATCCGGGCCCTGATAGAGGGGGCGGGCGCACAAGGCCACGAGGTCAGGGTCGGCGGGGAGCTTTTCTCGGACGCGATGGGGGAGCCGGGCAGCTATGAGGGCACCTATATCGGCATGATCGACCACAACGCGACAACGATCGCCACGGCCCTTGGCGGGCAGGCCCCGGCGCGCGGCATGAATGGCAAACTGGCGGCAGGCAGCTAGGATATGAAACTGTCCCTCGCATCCGAGAACGGCCAGACGCCCCCCGCGGACGAGGCCAACCGCAGCCCGTTGGCCATCCGGGGCATGACCGTGTCCTATGGAGAGAAGCCCGCGATCTTTTCGGTCGACGCCACGTTTCAACCCGGTGTGATGACAGCCATCATCGGACCCAACGGTGCAGGCAAGTCGACGCTGCTCAAGGCCGCGCTCGGCATCGTCAAACCCCTGTCGGGGCAGGTGACATGCTGGGGTCGGCCGATGGCGCGGGAACGGGCGCGTATCGCCTATGTCCCGCAGCGCGCCAGCGTCGACTGGGATTTTCCGACGCGCGTTCTGGATGTCGTGCTGATGGGCCAGTATCGCCAGCTTGGCCTTTTGGGCCGGGTGCGGGCGAAACACATGCAAACCGCGCTCGAGGCGCTTCAACGCGTCGGGATGGACGGTTTTGCCGACCGCCAGATCGGGCAATTGTCGGGCGGTCAGCAGCAACGCGTCTTTCTGGCTCGCGCGCTGGCGCAGGGCGC
>JANSYB010000475.1 GCA_024742655.1 Paracoccaceae bacterium
CCATCCGGGCGTGCGAAAGGCCGACCGGCACAGCCAGAGCCCAAGCGCCAACCCACCCCATTCCGCCAGGAACGTGGCCCAGGCCACCCCCGCCACGCCCCAGCCGAGGCCCAGAACGAACCACAGGTCCAGCACCACGTTAATCCCGTTCATCACGAACTGGATCACCAGAACGGCGCGGGTGCGTTCCTGCGCGATCAGCCACCCCGTGACGCCGTAAAGCGAGATGATGGCAGGCGCGCTCCAGACCCGGATCGCCATGTATTCACGTGCCAGTCCCTCGACCTCCGCACTGGCCGGGGACAGCAGAAATGCGGCGTGAAAGACCGGAACCTGCAAGGCGATCAGCGCCAGACCACCACAGCCACCGATCATCAGCGCCCGGATAAGAAGGGCCGTCACCTCACCGCCCTGCCCCGCGCCGTAGGCCTGGCTGGTCAGGCCGGTCGTGCCCATGCGCAGAAATCCGAAGATCCAGTAGATCGCCGTCAGGATGATCGCGCCGATGCCGACCGCGCCGATCGGGGCGGCCTCGCCCAACTGGCCTACCACGCCGGTATCCACCGCGCCGAGGATGGGAACGGTGACATTGGCCAGCACGATGGGCAGGGCGATGCCCAGAACCCTGCGGTGCGTCACCGGCACCCGGGCCGTTTCAGTCATCCTGTCTGGGCATGAGGAAATGGCCCGTGGCCTGGGCAAAGGGGCGCGCGCGGTTGTCCTGCCAAGCCTCGACCTTGACCGAGGCATAGCGCCGCCCGGACCGCGTGACCTGCGCGCGCGCATAGGCATCGCGCGGCAGACCCGAGCGCAGGTAATCGACCGTGAAATCGATCGTCTTGGGCAATCGCGGCAATTGCCCGGCGACAAGCTTTTCGGGGTCGAGGCTGTTATCCTCGATCCGCTCCCAGAGCATGGACCAGCTCAGCCCGATGATCGCCGTGACCTCGAGAAAGGCCGCCGTGGCCCCGCCGTGCAGGGCTGGCAGGTTCGGATTACCGACCAGGCGTTCCTCGAATGGCATGACAGCGGTCAACTCATCCCCACGGCGATCGAAAACGATCCCCAGAAACCGGATATAGGGCACGCCATTCACCAGTGCGTTCAGCGCGGCATCGCGGCGTTGCTTGACCACTTGGACGGGTTCGGGCCGGGCGCGGCTCATGACTTGGCCTCGACGGTAAAGGCACCGGTGGCGGTGGCCACGGGGCGCGTTTCGTCGTCATCCATCGCGCGAGCCCGCACAAAGGCCACGGACCGCGTGATGTGGTAGCATTCCGCCTGCGCGCGGATCTTTTGACCCGGGGTTGCGGGGCGCATGTAGTCGATCCGCAAATCTATCGTGGCCGTCGCCCCGGGCGAGGCGGGATGGCTCATCGCCGCCGCCCCACAACAGGTATCCATCAACGCCGACACCGCGCCGCCGTGGATCACGCCAGTCTCGGGGTCGCCCACAAACCGTTCATCATATGCCATGACGATCTCGGCCGTGCCCGCGCCGATCTGTGTCAATTCCATACCCAATGCCCGCGAATGGGGAATGGCCCCGATAAACTGCTCGGCAATCTTGGTCTTGTCCGCGCTCATGGATCCCCCGGCGATATTGCGCGCCCTTTATGAGCCCGAATGCGGGATGCCCGCAAGGGCGGCAGTTGCCCTTTGGCGCACATCTCTTCTATCATCGGCCCAAAGGGAGACCGGTCATGTCCGAGGCAAAACTGTCATTCAAGGAAATGTGCGCCAAGTTCGACGTGACCCCGCGCACCCTGCGGTATTACGAATACATCGAACTGCTTGATCCCGAACGGTCCGGGCGATCCCGGTTTTACGGCCCCCGGGAAGTGGCCCGGATGACGCTGATCCTGCGCGGCCGCCGGTGGGGCTTCGCGCTTGAGGAAATCCGGCAATGGTTGCTGATCTACGAAGAGAAAGGCACCGAGGCCCAGATGCGCGCCTGGATCGAGCTGGCCGATCGTCAGCTTGAGGAATTGAACCTGCAAAAGGTCCAGCTGGAAGGCTCGATCAACGAGTTGCGCCAGATGCGGGATGAAGCCGAACGCTCTCTGGGCTGACCGTCCGCGACAGCCGGGGTGAGGCATCTGCCGGAAAAGCGCAGGCATCTCCCGCTCATAAAGTTACCGTTAAGCGCACTTGACCTTTCTTGATCTTACGTCAACTCCAAAGTGACGTGACGTACCAGTTACGTCAACTACCTCTCCTGTTGTAACCAGAGGCAAGACAGCCCAGATGCGCACCATGCCAACGTGTATCAGGTGACCCAACAATGACTGATGAAACCATGACGATCCGCGAAATGTGCGATGCCTTCGATGTGACCCCGCGCACCTTGCGGTTCTACGAATCCAAGGAATTGCTGTTTCCTTTGCGCAAGGGGCAGCGGCGGCTGTTTACCAAGCGCGACCGCGCGCGTCTCAAACTGATCCTGCGGGGCAAGCGTTTCGGCTTCAGCCTCGAGGAAATCCGCCAACTGCTCGATCTCTACCACCACGGCGATCAGCAACTCACGCAGCTGAGCAAGACTTACGAGCTGGCCAAGGAGCGACTGGCCGACCTCGAACAGCAGCGCAGCGAACTTGATCAGGCCATCAATGACCTGCGCGACCAGATGAAGTGGGGTGAAAAGATGATCGCCTCGATCCGCCAAACGAGAAACGCCGCCGAATAAGCCGCGCGGCCCGACACAGACCCAGGGAGCACGACCATGCCGAGCTATACTCCGCCCACCAAAGACATGCAGTTCGTCCTGCACGAAGTTCTGAAGGTCAGCCAGGCCGACACGCCGGGCTATGCGGAACTTGACCCGGAATTCACCGGTGCCGTTCTGGAGGAAGCCGGCAAGATCGCATCCGAGGTTCTCACGCCGCTCAACCCTGTGGGCGATACCGAGGGCTGCGTTCTGGAAAACGGCGTCGTGCGCACCCCCAGCGGGTTCAAAGAGGCGTTCGA
>JANSYB010000647.1 GCA_024742655.1 Paracoccaceae bacterium
AGGTAGGGGCAGGGCTGCGGAGCAGTCACATAGAATTGTGGTGCTATCGGAAGTGTATGCCGCATATCTGCCTTGTCGCCGTTTCAGCGGCAACGATAGCAACGATGCCGCCGCGCGCCAAGACTCAATCCCGGCAGGCCACGGCTACATTCCGGCGCGGCGGTTCACGGCCACCGTGCCCAGCACAAGATCGCTCAGCCCCTGGGCGCGTGGACCCGTCATCATCAGCACGGCGGAGGCCAGTTGCACGATCGGTATGGCACAGGAAATGGTGAAGCCCAACGTGTGCAGAAACGCCATCGACAGATCGAAACGATGCCCGTCAAGGGTGCGGAACTCGATCGCCATCAGGCGCATGCCCCAGGTCGCAGAGCCATTGGCGATGGTCACAACCCGGTAGGCAAACCCGACCATCAAAAGCAGGAAAGGGAAAAAGAACAGGCCCGTGAACGCCGTGAAGGGCAGGATCAACAGGCAGATCAGGATCACCAGGATCGTGTCCGCGACCCATGCCAAAAGGCGTTTTACCGGAACGTCACGATAGAAATCGGGCTGCGTGTCGGGATCGGGAATGTGCCAGCTGTCGGTCAATGGTCCTGTCCTGCAAGTTTGGCAGGCCCGAACCGGTCGGGCCTGCGGGTAGAGTAGGGCAAAGGCTCAGGCCTTGTCCTCGTCCATTTCGTCGCGCGGGGCACGGGCGGCGCGGGCGCGCTCGTCCATGAACTGGTCGAACTCGGCCTTGTCGCGGGCCTCGCGCAGGCGCTGCAGGAAGGCCTCGAAATTCTGTTGCTCTTCTTCCAGCCGGCGCAGGGTTTCGGTCTTGTAGGCGTCAAACGCCGTGTTGCCGGTGGTCCGTGTCGCGGCACGGTAGGTGGTGCGGTCACACCCGGTACGGGAGGAAGCACAGGTCATTTTCTTGCTCCAGATCATATAGGCGAGAAGGGCGAGGCCAAGCGGCCAGAACAGGATGAACGACACGACCATGGCCGCGATCCATGCGCCCTTGCCCTTGTCGTCAAGCCAGGCCTCGGCACGGGACAGCCACCCGGTAAAACCGGTGGAACGGGAAGAGGAGGCGAGGGTACTCATGCGGGTGTCCTTTCGGATTGGTGTGCTGCGTTTATGTGAATAACCTTCACATTCCATAGATTGGGGTCGTGCGCCGCGGATGCAAGGGGCAATGTAAAGGTTTTTTACATTTTTGCGATGTCAGGCGTTTTTCGGCCCCGCGCCCGCGCGCCGGGTGTCCGAGGCCCATTGACCCGGCAGGGGCGGCTTGTATCACTAGGCGCATGGATTTCATCTCTCGCATGACACGTGGGCCACAGCCGTTCGAGCCGGACCAGGGGGCCGAGACCCGCGCGCTGTTCCCCGATCTGCGCCCGGAACTGGCGGAGCTGATCGAAGGGGCCGCCGGATGCAGCCCTTACCTCAAGTCCTTGTGTGAAAAGGAAAAGGCGTGGCTGTCATCGGCTTTCGATGACCCCGGCGCCGCGCTGGAGGCGGATATGGCGACCCTGTGCGAGGTCCCGCCGGACAAGATCGGCGATGCCCTGCGGCAGGGCAAGCGACGCATGGCATTGATCACCGGGCTGGCCGATCTGGCGGGCGTCTGGTCCCTTGAGGAGGTGACCGGCGCGCTGACCCGTTTTGCGGACCGGGCTGTTTCGCTGGCCTTGCGGGCGGCCCTCGGGGCCGAAATCCGCCGTGGCAAACTGCCGGGCATGACCGAGGATGACCTGAACGATGCCGCCGGCATGGTCGTATTGGCCATGGGCAAGATGGGCGCGGGGGAGCTGAATTACAGCTCGGATATCGACCTGATCTGCCTCTTCGACGAGACCCGCTTCACCGAGGATGACTATCACGAGGCGCGCGCGTCCTTCGTGCGGGCCACCCGGCGGATGGCCGCGCTTTTGAACGACCGCACCGCGGAAGGGTATGTCTTTCGCACCGATCTGCGTCTGCGGCCCGATCCCAG
>JANSYB010000429.1 GCA_024742655.1 Paracoccaceae bacterium
CGAAACCACCGCGCCGCGATCCAGTGCCACATGCGCACGGGGTCGGGCGGCCAGCTGAAGAACGGTGAGACCTGTATCGGCACATCGGGCACATGGTTCCAGCCCGTCAGCTTCGGCTCGTTTTGCGGCGTCGTCTTGGTCATGATGCACAGGCCTCCTTTGGCTGTTTCAACCTGACACGGTTGTCAAAATTGGAAAAACAGATTTAAAAGACTTACTACGCCTGATTTACTGAGGTTTGCTCCATGCCGACCGACCTTCGCCTGTCCCTCAAGGCCTTACGGGCCTTCGCGAGTGTGGTTGAGCATGGCTCGATCAGTGCGGCGGCGCAGGCATTGAACACCGCGCCCTCGGCCATCGCGGCTCTTGTCGGGCAGGTCGAGGCGGAATTCGGTGCCCGGCTTCTGATCCGGACGCGCGCGCGTGGCATTGCCGCCACCGCCGAGGGCCGCGCCATGGCCGACAGGTTTCGCGCCTTGCTGGACAGCTATGCCGAAACGCTCGAGGCCGGGCGCGACATGGCCACATCCCTGAACGGAACCTTGCGCATCGGATATTATGCCCCTGTGGCCCCGGCCTTTCTGCCGCGACTGCTGGACCCGATGATGCGCGACAACCCGGGGCTGCGCGTGGACCTTTACGAGCATGACAATGACAGCGTGCAATCCGCATTGCTTTCCGGGCACCTGGACGTGATCGTCTTTGCCGGCCAGGACGTGCGCGCCGGTATCGAAACAAGCCCGCTGCTGACATTGCCGCCCTACCTGTTGGTGCCGGAGGCACATCACCTGGCTGGCACCGGGCACGTTTCGCTGGCCAAGGCGGCCCGATACCCGCTGATCCAGCTGGACCGACCGCTGGCGCGCCCCTACACCGAGGGTCTGTTCGCTGCCAAGGGGCTGCGGCCAGACATCGTGGCACGCGCGAGCAGTACTGAGATGGTGCGCAGCCTCGTGGGGGCCGGCGTCGGCGTGGCGGTCCTGAACATGCAGCCACTGACACGACAAAGCTATGGCGGCGACGGGCTGTGTGCGGTGCCGCTGGAACCCGGTCTGCCACCGATCGAGCTGGTGGCCGGGCAAGCCCCCGGCGCGCCCAGACGCTTGATCGAGGTTTTCCTGCGCCACCTGACGGAGTGGATGCGCGGCCCGGGCGCCGACGCGGTCTCGGTGCGGCCGGGATGACCGCCGGCACGCCGACGGCGCACCGAAATGTGCATTCCCTTTCATCCCTGCGCGGTCTAGGGCTTGGACATGCGCCTGATCCTCTTGACCAGCCTGACCATGATCGCCTTTGCAGGCAATTCGATCCTCAACCGGATGGCCCTTGCCGGCGGGCATATTGAGGCCGCACCCTTTGCATCGGTGCGACTGGTGGCCGGGGCGCTGACACTGGCCCTGCTTTGCATTGTCCTGCGCGGCGGGCTGCGGCTGGGCGGTCCGGCACGGGCGATCGGGGTCGGTGCGCTCCTTGTTTATATCTATGCCTTTTCGGCGGCCTATACCGCGCTTGATGCCGGGCTTGGCGCGCTGATCCTTTTCGGCATGGTGCAGATCACCATGTTCACCGCCGGTCTTCTGGCCCGTGACCCCGTTTCCGGGCGGCGGTGGATCGGGGCGACGCTGGCCTGCGTCGGTTTGGGGTGGCTGCTATGGCCGGGGCCCGGTGCCGTCCTCAGCCCCGGTCACGGGGCCCTGATGGCGTTGGCCGGTATCGCCTGGGGGCTTTATTCCCTGGCTGGGCGTCAGGCGACGGATGCCCTGGGGGCGACGGCCGCGAATTTCGTGCTGGCAGTGCCGCCCGGGCTGGCAATCGGCTTTGTCTTGCCGGCCCCGTCAGAGGGCGTTGCGATGTCGGGGACAGGCATCACACTGGCCATCGCATCGGGGGCAATCACATCCGGGTTGGGCTATGCGCTCTGGTACAGTGTGCTGCCCGGGCTGGATCGGGTGTCGGCGGCCGTGGCACAGCTGAGCGTGCCGGTGATCGCGCTTGTCGGCGGGGTGCTTTTGCTGAACGAGGGGCTGAGCCTGCCGCTGGCCCTGGCGTCGGCGCTCGTGCTGACCGGCATCGCGATATCGGTGATCCCTGTGCGCTCACGCTGACCAGGCGGCAGAAAATTCTGCGAATTTTCGCGCGCTAGGGCTGCACGAGCACTTCCAGAGGATCGTAGCCGAACCCGCGTCCGAAGGCGACATGGGGCAGGCTGTCGGGTTTGAACCGGATCCCGGTCATCTCCTCGCGGGTGAAAAACCGCCTGCGGTGCACGACGGCCTCGGGGTCCTGCCAGTCGGCACGCAGCCGGCCGTCGCGGATGGTGCAGCGAAAGAACAGGTCAACCTGGTGGAACCCGTCATCGGGATTGTGAAACTCGTTGACCAGGCAGGGCGGCCCGACGGCGATTGTCAGCCCGGTCTCCTCATGCACCTCACGCACGAGATTGTCAGGCAAGGACGCGCCCGGCTCTGCCCCGCCCCCCGGCGCGCACCACAGATCACTCTCGTCACCGGGAAAGGCATTGACGAGCAAAAGACGGTTTTCGTGCACAATCACCGCGCGGGTGGCGAGACGGATGGGCATGGACGTGGCGTTCCTGTCGAAGAGGGGTGTTTTCACCGCCCGAATACCCCTATCTCAACAGTCATGAAAGCCTTGGTCACCTGTCTTGCCCTGCTGCTGCCCGCACCGGCGCTTGCCGATTGCGTCGTGCTGCTGCATGGGCTGGCGCGCACAGACAGTTCCTTTCTGGTGATGGAGGACCTGTTGCAGCGCGAAGGCTATACGACCTTTCGCCCCGATTACCCCTCGACCGAGCTGGATATCGCGGAACTGGCCAATGTCACCCTGCCCTTTGCCGTGCGGGTCTGCGGCGATGACCGCATCCATTTCGTGACCCATTCCATGGGCGGTATCCTGCTGCGCCACTGGCTGGGCGAGAACCGGCCGGACAACCTTGGGCGCGTGGTCATGATGGGGCCCCCCAATCACGGCTCGGATTTGGTGGACCAACTGGGCGGGCTTGAATTGTTCGAGTGGCTGAACGGCCCGGCCGGGATGCAATTGGAATCCGGGATGGACGGATTGCCCGAGCAACTGCCACCGGTGGATTTCGAGCTGGGGGTTATTGCCGGGACGCGCTCTCTCAACCCCTATTTCTCGACCCTGATCGAGGGGGCGGATGATGGCAAGGTCTCGGTCGCGTCGACCCGGGTCGCGGGGATGGCCGATCACATCGAACTGCCCGTGACGCATACGTTCATGATGAACAACATGCTGGTGATCGCACAGGCGATGGA
>JANSYB010000359.1 GCA_024742655.1 Paracoccaceae bacterium
GCCCACGCGCCCGCTGATACGGACGTTCGGCCCGTCGATCAGGCCCACCGCGAAATAGCCCGTGGAGCCTTCGATGATGAGATTCAGCTTGCTGAGGATGCCAACGCCCAGGCTGTGCATGCCGCGCGGGTTCTGCAACACAATCGTGCCATAGCCCTCGTGCATCAGCTCGCGGATGTTGGAATTCACCTCTGTCACGGTCTTGCCGTCACAGTCGATCTCGGTGCGCTTGTTGAAGTCGACGTCAGGCGCCCACGGATAGGTGAAGCGTTCCTCGGCATCCGGGTCAAACTCCACATAAAGCGACTTTCCCGTCAGCTGTTCAGTCCGCATGCCCAGGGCGGTCACCCGCTCTTCCTGGGTCATTTTCTTCAATTCTGCGTCGCTTACGCCTGCCATACCCGGACCTCCTCATCGTAAGGGTCAGTTGTGTCGATCTCTTGCGGCAGGATCGCGCGGATCGCCACTTCTTCGCTCGCCATCGCGATGAGATCGTCGGATTCGTAAAGTACCAGCGGTTTGGCCGCCATCGTGTCCTTGGCCATACCAAGCTGATCCTTGGTTGCCACCAGATAGGTGAACACCCCGTCGATCTCGTCGATCGACTTGCGCAACGACTCTTCCAGCGTCACGCCGTTGGCCAGATTATGCGCGGTGTACACCGCCAGCAGCTCGCTGTCGCAATTGGACATGAACCGGTGGCCCTTGCGTTCCATCTCGCGGCGCATGATCCAGTAATTGGTGATCTGGCCGTTATGGACAACACTCACGTCATTGTATGGGAACGCCCAGTACGGGTGCGCCGACTTGATATCGACATCCGATTCCGTGGCCATCCGCGTATGCCCGATCGCATGCGTGCCCTTGAAATCATTGAGGCCGTAAGCCGCCGATACCACCGACGCATCACCGAGGTCCTTGATCAGTTCAAGACCGTTGCCCATCGACAGGATCTCGATGCCCTCTTGTTCCTCGATATGCTCGGCCATTTCGCCGATATTGTCGGCACCGCTGAACACATAGCGCAGCGCGTATTCAAGCGGCGCGTCCTTGGACTTGATCTTCGCGCCATGCTCTTCCATGACCGTCTCGACATAGGCGATGCGGTCCTCGATCAGCTTGTGAACGCCCCGGCCCTTGGCCATGTCCTCGGCCTCGGCCACCTTGAGGCGCATGATGTAGTCGCCTTCGTTGGGCTCGCCATAAACCGCGTAGCCGGTGCTGTCCGGCCCCCGGTGCTTGAGGGCTTGCAGCATCGCGGTCATTTCAGACCCGACTGCGCTGCTCTTGCCCTTGTATATCAATCCAGCAATTCCGCACATCTGGATGCGCCTCCTTAGGTTAAGGGTAGTCGTGTTCAAGGTAGGCGGCAGGTCCCGTCAACCTGCCGCCCAGGTACGGAATGCCTCAGGGCAGACATTCCATGTAGGTGTCCTTGTCCCAATCGGTGACAGTGGACATGAAGCGCGCATATTCGTCGCGCTTGTACTCTTCGAAGAGACGGTACATCTCGCCCGGCATGCCGCGCTGCACCACCTCGTCGCTTTCCAGGTGGTCGAGGGCTTCGCCGAGGCTCATGGGCAGCTTCTTGACCTGCTTGCCGGCCTCAATGGCCTCGTAGATGTTGCGCTCTTCGGGTGCGCCCGGATCCAGCTGGTTGTCGATACCGTCATCCATGGCGGCCAGCAGGGTGGAGCCCATCAGGTACGGGTTCACCATCGAGTCGACCGAGCGGTACTCGAACCGGCCGGGGGCCGAAACGCGCAGGCCGGTTGTCCGGTTCTGGAAACCCCAGTCGGCAAAGACCGGCGCCCAGAAACCCGTGTCCCACAGACGGCGGTAGGAGTTCACAGTCGAACAGCCGATCGCGGTCAGTGCCTGCAGGTGATGCACCACGCCACCGATGGCAACAAGGCCTTCCTTGCCGGGCATCTGCGGGTCGTCATCGTCGGGCATGAACGTGTTCTCGCCGCCTTTGACATACATGTAGTTGTCGGCCATGCCCGGCAGGTTGTCGGGATCGTTGCCGCACTTGACGAACTGATCCTCGCCGCCGCGCCACAGGCTCATGTTGTGGTGACAGCCCGAGGCCGAAACACCCATGAACGGCTTGGTCATGAAGCAGGCGAAGATGCCGTTTTCACGCGCCACCTGCGCACAGATCTGGCGGTAGGTGGTCAGACGGTCGGCGTTGCGCAGAACGTCGTCGAACATCCAGTTCAGTTCCAGCTGGCCGGGGGCGTCCTCGTGGTCGCCCTGGATCATGTCCAGACCCATCTTGCGGGCGTACTTGATGACCTGCATCGATACGGGGCGCAGGCTTTCGAACTGATCGATGTGATAGCAGTAGGGTTTGGAATAGCCGTCGCGCGGCTTGCCGTCCTCATCATACTTCAGCCACATCATTTCCGGCTCTGTGCCGATACGCAGCTGCTTGCCGTGCTTCTTGGTGAATTCCTCGTGCATCCGGCGCAGGTTGCCGCGGCAATCCGACGTCAGGTAGCCGCCGGGATCGATCTTTTCCTCGCGGTTGCGGAACAGCGTGCAGTACATCCGGCCGATTTCCGGGGCCCAGGGCAACTGCATGAAGGTTTCCGGCTCGGGGATGCCAACCAGTTCGGCCGCTTCGGGGCCATAGCCCAGGTAATCGCCCGCCCGGTTCAGGAACAGGTTGACCGTCGCGCCGTAAACCAGCTGAAAGCCTTTCTTGGCAACGCTTTCCCAGTGATCGGCCGGGATCCCCTTGCCCATGATCTTGCCGGTCACGGACACGAATTGAAGATAAAGATATTCGATGCCCAGCTCGTCGATCTTCTGACGAACCTGTTTAATCTTCTCGTCGCGACCCGGTGCCTCGACAAACTTTTCCAGATCCATTTCAGCCACGTTCATACTCCCTGATGTTAAGCCGGTTGAGGGTCTTTTGCCCCGTAACGGCGAGCTTGGTCCGCTCCGATGAAAAGGATCTGCCCGGCCCGGGTCGGAGCACCCCGGGGCAGGTGCGCCATCACCCGGTTCGAACCGGCGCGACGCGTCCTGTCAAAGCTTTCGATGTGTTTTGATCCGAAGACACGGATGCGCCGCCCTGGCGGCGCGAGACTGACAGCAGACATTCTGCAAAACCTGTCACCTGGCAAACTCCGTAGCTTGGTGTGTGCGGACGGTACGAGCAACACACCATCCTTGATACTGACGATTCCCATTCACGATCCAAAAGTCAACCGATTTTGATCCAAAGCTTTAAAAAGTGCTGGATTTTTCCGCACTATGGTATAGTTTTGGTTCACTCAGAGGGGAAACTAGGATGGATTCCGACACGCAAAGAATGGGTGCAGCCGACATCGCCGCACTGGTAAGACGCGAGATTTCAAAGGGAAATCTGCAGCTTCACGACCGACTCCCGCCCGAACGCGTGCTGGCCGATACCTACGGTGCCGCACGCGGCACCGTGCGCAAGGCGCTGACCCGGCTGGAAGACGAAGGCTTCGTGGAGATTCGCCCCGGTAGTGGTACCTATGTGGTCCATCAGCCGGACGGGCAGCGCACGGATGCCATTGAACAGGCCACGCCGCTGGAACTCATGGACACCCGATTCGCGCTGGAGCCGCATATCTGCCGGTTATCGGTGCTGCATGGGCGGCACAATGATTTCGACCGGATGGAGGCGCTGTGCACCCGGATGGAGGCGTGCATCGACGACCCCGTCGCCTTTTCCGAGGCCGATACCGCATTTCACCGCGCACTGGCGGAATCCACACGCAACGGTCTGCTGATGTGGATCATCGACCAGATCGCCAATGTCCGCAGCCAGGACGACTGGACGCGGATGCGCCGCCTGACGCTGGATACCCGGACGATCAATGCCTACAACGCCCAGCATCGTCAGATCCTGAA
>JANSYB010000510.1 GCA_024742655.1 Paracoccaceae bacterium
CCCGGGATCGCGTGCCGCCCGTGCTTGCAGGGGCAAGCTCGGGCAGAACGGAGATGCTGATTTCACGTTTCTGCTCGGTCACCAGCTGATGGACAAGCGTCTCGGCGATTTCGGGGTGATCTGCGTCCGGCGCAGGCGCTCCCGGCAGTTCCTCTCCGTCATGCGGCAGGAAACGCCGACGCGGTCGTCCGGCAAAGCTTGTATCGGTCATGGCAGCACTCGTTCACTTGTTCCACGCCCCCACGCGGATCATCGGTGCCTTTCGCAAGACACCGTGATTCAAGGAATTGTTACGGCTGAAATGAGGCAGGAAAATGGCAGGCTGCTGGCAGAACTGCGGCAAAATGCAAAAAGCCATGGTTTTGCCTTGTTCCGATTTGCAGAACAAAGGGCGTTTTCGCTCAGCAACCCATCGTGACCTTGAACGCCTGCCCCAGCTTGTCGGTCAATTCGCCGATCTGGTCATCGCTCAGGATGAAGGGCGGCGCCAACAGGACATGCGCGCCCTGCCTGCCGTCGATCGTGCCGCCCATCGGGTAACAGATCAACCCGGCCTCCATGCAGGCCGCCTTGACCGCCGTGTGAATGGCCCGATCCGGGGCGAAAGGCTGCTTGGTCTCGCGGTCCTCGACCAGTTCGAGGCCCCGGAACATGCCACGCCCGCGAATGTCGCCCACATGGGGGTGCTGGCCGAACGCCTCTGTCAACGCGTCACCCAGTTTTTCGCCGGTCTCGCGCGCCCGGTCGGCCAACCCGCCCTCGGTCAGCTTGCGCAAAACCGCATCGCCCGCCGCACACGCCACCGGATGACCCAGATAGGTATGCCCATGCTGGAAAAAACCCGATCCATTCTCGATCGCCGCATAGATATCGGCCGAGCACAGCGTCGCGCCGACCGGTTGGTATCCGGCCCCCATACCTTTGGCAATGGTGACGATATCGGGGCGCACGCCCTCCTGTTCACAGGCGAAAAGGCTGCCTGTCCGGCCCATGCCGCACATCACCTCGTCCAGGATCAGCAGAACACCGTATCGGTCACAAATCTCGCGGATGCGGGCGAAATATCCCGGCACGGGCGGCACGGCCCCCAAGGTGGCCCCCGCCACCGTTTCCACGACAAAGCCGATCACGCTGTCCGGCCCAAGTCGGAGTATTTCTGCCTCAAGTTCATCCGCGGCGCGCTGTCCGTAAGCTTCGAGGCTTTCGCCCTCGTCGCGCAGACGGTAGTCGTAGCAAGGCGCGATATGGCTCATCTCGCTCAGGATCGGGGCATAAGGCTCGCGGCGCCACGCGTTGCCCCCCGCCGCCAGCGCGCCAAGCGTCGCACCGTGATAGCTTTGCCGCCGGGCAATGAAATGCGTCCGCTCGGGCTGACCGATTTCCAGCATGTATTGCCGGGCCAGCTTCAGTGCCGCCTCCACCGCCTCGGACCCGCCCGAGACGAAAAACACCCGGTCGATCCCCTCAGGGGCGTGGGCGATCAGCCGGTCGGCCAGTGATTCCGCCGCCTCGGAGGTGAAAAACCCGGTATGCGCAAAGGCCAGCCGGTCGGCCTGATCCTTGATCGCCTGCGTCACATCCGGATCACCGTGGCCCAGACAGGACACCGCCGCCCCGCCCGAACCGTCCAGGTAGGCCTTGCCATCGGCATCGTAGATATAGGCACCTTCGCCGCGCACAGCGACCGGCATCCGGGCCTTGGTATGGCGTGGAAAAACGTGGCTCATGGCAATGCATCCCGGCTGCGGTGTCTTGCCACCTTAAGCCCGTCCCGCAACCCTTCACAAGCCCGGCCTGAGCGGTATGTCGTGCATCTGTTCGCGATGATGGAAGTGGCAGGGGCAGCAGGGCTCGAACCCGCGACCTACGGTTTTGGAGACCGTCGCTCTACCAGCTGAGCTATACCCCTATGGCCGAGCCACGGGATACGCCAGCTTGGCATGGGAATCAAGCGCCCTTTGGCCCTTCGGTCCACGAAATTCCGGACGCATCACGCCGCGGATTTCGCGGTATAGCCCGGGCTTTGCACGACGCCCTTGTCAAAGAGCCGGCTGATCTCCGCATCATCCAGCCGCGCGACGTCGCCAAGAACTTCCTCGGTATGTTCGCCCAGTTTCGGCGCGGGCACCGGCTTGGTCCGCATCCGGCGCGAGAACTCGGCCGGGTGACCGGGCACTGGAAAGCGGCCCAGCCCCGGCTGATCGAGCATCGAGAACATCGGGTTCGCCTCACCGAAATCAGGATCCTTGCTG
Source organism: Paracoccaceae bacterium (assembly GCA_024742655.1). GTDB lineage: Bacteria > Pseudomonadota > Alphaproteobacteria > Rhodobacterales > Rhodobacteraceae > Roseovarius. The sequence continues at coordinate 2,253 of JANSYB010000510.1, forward strand.
ACCGCCTCGCGCAGGGTGCGGAAGACCGACCATGTCAGCCCCTTTTTCTCAAAGGCGTCTGCGAACTCGTCCACCCGGCGCGCGGCGAACCACGGGGCCAGGATGGCGGTGATCTCGTGGCGCAGTTCCCAGCGGGCGCCCTCATCGTCGAGGTTGCGCTTGTGCCGCTTGGCCAGCATCTTCATCTGCTCGCCCGTGCCTGTGATGGCGACCAGACCGTCCCATTGCCGCCCTGTGAGGCCGATAACCATAACGCGCGTGCCGCAGGCACAGACGAAATCCTGTCCGTAGGCGCCATAAAGCGCGTTGCCCGCCTTGCCCCTGTCGGTGCCGTTCACGACCGCGTCGCCGATCATGCCCAAATGACCCATCGTGGCGGCCGCCACGTCCTTGAGGGCCAGTTCCACCTCCTGCCCCTCGCCATGCCGCAGCCTGTGACGCTCGGCGGCCAGCAGCGACGAAAC
>JANSYB010000504.1 GCA_024742655.1 Paracoccaceae bacterium
CGGCGATGGCCAGGTCGCAGACCCGCGGCGCAAGGCACATGTCGCCCAGATCGATCAGGCCGGACACGTGCAGCGGGCCGCCCATGCCGCCGGCGACAAGAATGTTGTAGTCATTGGCGTCATTATGAACCGCCTGAACCGGCAGCGCGTCGAGTGCGGGCCGGATCCGGCTGAACGCCCGGGCGATGTCACCGATAAGGGCGCGGCGCGCGGGATCCTGCAGGCAGGTCAACTCCTGCGTGATCCAGTCGGCCTGCATCAGGTTCCACTTGAAATCGCGGTCGAGGCCGGGGTGTTCGAACCCGCTCAGCGCCTGCGTGCACCCGGCGAGGGTGGCGCCCAGATCCTCGATCAGGGCGCCGGACTTGGGGGCGACGGTGGCATAGCACCGCCCCGGCAGCCGCGTCAGCACCCAGGCCAGCCGGGCGTGCCCCTCGGGATCGGTGATCTCGACAACTGGGCTGTCCTGCATGCCGCGTACGACGCGAGGCAGGGGCAGATCGGGTGCGGCCTCTGCGATATGGTCCAGCGCGCGGATCTGCATGTCGACCAACCCGGCCTCGCAGCCGGGTCGCATGACCTTGAGGATGTAATCGGTCCCGTCTGCGCCCTGCGCCAGAAAGTTGAGATCGTATTCTCCGTCCAGCCGCGACAGGCTGGCCGAAATCCGCCAGCTTTGTTCAAGCGCCCGGGTCCAGAATTGCAGCGTCATGGACGCCTCTCCATCGGTTGAGGACAGCGGCCGGCACAGGATCGCCGGTGTTCAGATACACCCTATCTGGCAGGGGCGCGAGATCAAGGAAAACCGCTGTTTTTCAGGGGCTTTGGAGGGGAGCGGGCCGGTCGGCGCGTTCCACCACCGCATGCAAAAGCACGTCGAGACCCGCCCCGAAGCTTTCGGGGGTGCAGAATTCCTCGTTGTTATGCGTGATGCCATCTTTGCAGGGGGTGAAGATCATCGCGGTCGGACAGTGACGGGCGAGAAAATAGGCGTCATGCCCGGCCTGCGACGGCAGGTCCCGATGCCGCACGCCCAACCGTTCGGCCTGCTGTCGGATCGAGGTGATGAGCCCCGCATCGAAGATATCCCCGCCCCAGTGCCATTCATCCTCGATCCGGTACTCGCACCCGCAATGCGCGGCGGCCTCGACGGCGGCGCGGCGCAGGCGCTCGGCCATCACCTTTGCGGTGGTGGTGTCGGGGTGACGCACATCGCAGACCGCCTCGGCGTGATCGGACAGGATACCGGCCTTGTTGGGCCACGCGACCAGCCGCGCGGCGCTGGCCTTGCCATCCTGTGCGGCATAGGCCCAGCCGATATCGTCCGCCATGGTCAGCCAGCGGGCCCCGGCGGCCAGTGCATTGCGCCGCTCATCCATCGGGGTGGGGCCGGTATGGGCGGTGCGCCCTGCGAAACTGACGCGCATCCCGTGGCTGGGATAGCCGCCGGTGACCACGCCCATCTCTGCGCCTTCGGCATCCAGGACCGGGCCCTGTTCGATGTGCAGTTCGAAATAGGCGTCGATATCGCGCGGCGCGCAGGGGGTGTCGCCCAGATATCCGATCCGGGCCAGTTCGTCACCAAAGCGGCACCCGTCATCATCGCGCAGGGCGTGGACCCAATCGGTGTCATAGGCACCGACGAAACAGCCCGAGGCCGACATCGGCGGCGAGAAACGCGCGCCTTCCTCGTTGGTCCAGTTCACGATCTCCAGCGGCCGGCGCGTCACATGCCCAAGCGCGTTGAGCGTGCGCACCACCTCGAGCGCGGCCAGAACGCCGGCGATCCCGTCAAAGCGGCCGCCGTTGATCTGCGTATCGAGGTGACTGCCGCACAGGACCGGGGGCAGGGCGTCGTCCTGCCCCGACCGGCGGGCAAAGATATTGCCGCACGCATCGACCGTGACCTGCAACCCGGCCCCCTTGCACCAGTCCACGAAGAGGTCGCGCATCTCGCGATCCGCATCCGACAGGGCCAGCCGTGACAGACCGCCGGGCCGACCCGGCCCGATCCGCGCCGAGGCGTCCAGCGTGGCGGTGAACCTGTCCAGATCGGTGCGGCTGTCGGGACCGAACGCCATGGCTCAGTCCGCGATCGCGTCGCGAAAGGCGGTCAGGAACGCCTCGGCATTGTCGCGCAGCGACGGCCCGAGATAGCCCCCTTCCTGGATCAGGACCGTGGGCAGGTTCAGGGCGGCGATCCGGCGCGCCATCTCGGCGAACCCGTCGGCATAGACCTGCACGGCGGCCAGCGGATCGTCGGCGGCCATGTCGAAGCCGAGCGAGACGACAAGCGCCTCCGCCCCGAACTCGCCTATCGCCGCAAGGCCACGATCCAGCGCGGCCATCACCTCGGCCTCGCCATCGCCCATGGTCAGAACTTCGTTGAGGGTGGTGCCTTTGCCCGGGCCCTCGCCGGTCTCGTCGGCATAGCCAAGGTAGAAGGTCGGATAGATCGCCGGATCGGGGTGCAGCGAGCAGAAAAAGACATCACCGCGCTCATAGAAGATATCCAGACTGCCATTGCCGGTATGCACGTCCACGTCCAGCAGGGCGATCTTGTCCCATGTCCGACGCAGGTGGTGCGCGGCAATCGCGGCGTTGTTGTAGAAACAGAACCCGTTGGCACAGTCGGTCATCGCGTGATGCCCCGGCGGGCGGCTGAGACCATAGGCGGCCCTGTCACCCTGCATGACCGCCTCGGTGGCCGACAGGGCGGTCTGCGCCGACCAGTAGACCGCCTCGTATGTGTTTTC
>JANSYB010000198.1 GCA_024742655.1 Paracoccaceae bacterium
CCAAGCCGGGCGGCGTCGGGCAGGCCGACTGGGTCGAGCTGGTCGAGGTGGCCGACGACTATCGCGGCACGTTCCGCCGCGACGATCCCGACCGCGCCGCCCGGTTCGCCGATCTGGTCGATCCCGCCATCGCCGCGTTGCAGGCGCGCGGCCATCGGCTGGCGGGGTTCATCGCCGAAACCTTCCCGTCGGTGGGCGGCCAGATCATCCCGCCCGACGGCTATCTGCCCCGCGTTTACGAAAAAATCCGCGCCGCGGGCGGGGTGTGCATCGCCGACGAGGTGCAGACCGGGCTGGGCCGTCTGGGGCGGCATTATTTCGGGTTCGAACATCAGGGGGCGCTGCCCGACATGGTGGTTCTGGGCAAACCCATCGGCAACGGCCATCCCATCGGCGTCGTCGTCACCACCCGCGACATCGCCGACAGCTTCGACAACGGGATCGAATTCTTTTCGACCTTCGGCGGCTCCACCCTGTCCTGCCGGATCGGCAAGGCCGTGCTGGATATCGTCGAGGATGAAGGGCTGCAGGACAATGCCCTGCGCATGGGCGACCGCCTGATCGCGGGGCTGCGCGATCTTCAGACGCGCCACACCTGCATCGGGGACGTGCGCGGCATGGGCCTGTTCCTCGGCGTCGAGTTGATCAACCCGGACGGCGCCGAGGGCACGGAAATCTGCACCTTCGTGAAAAACCGGATGCGCGATCACCGCATCCTGATCGGCAGCGAGGGCCCCAAGGACAACATCCTCAAGATCCGCCCGCCCCTGACCATCGAAGCGGACGATGTGGACATGATCATACGGACGCTGGACAAGGTACTGTCAGAGGTTGCGCTCTGGCAAGGCTGACCGCGTCAGCCTGCCAGCACCGACCGGATCGCACCCGACAAGAGCCCGGCCCATCTGGCCGATTGCGCCTTGGTCCCGACCTGGTCGTTGCACACCTCGATCAGGCTGTGGCGCACCCCCCGCGGTTCGGCATGGTGCGGAATGAACCAGTCGCCGTCATCCTCGATCCGGTAGGGCTCGTTTATCGCCAGTTGCAACTCGGGGGCCGCGCGCGCCACGTGATCCATCAGCGCCTGCGCGGTCGCCATGTCGCGGCGACACAGAAAGCCCGCGTCCCACCGACGGTTTTCCCCGCCGGTCATCCGGCGGGTATAGGTGTGGATCGAAAAGGCGGCTTTGCGCGGGGCCCGCGCGAACCCTTCGGCGAAGGCCGCGTCAAGCGGGTCGAAGATCAGGCGTTTACGTTGTTCGCGCTCACCCGGGTCAAGCCGCCGGTTACCCGGAACGGGGACGTGATCGCTGATCTCGGGGATGGAGCTGTCCGCGCCCGGCGGGCGGTTGCAGTCGATCACCAGACGACTGTAGCGTTGCAGGATCAGTGGCGCGCCCAGATCGGCAGCGACGGCGCGCGCCAGCGGCTCGACCCCGATATCCCAGCCGATATGCAGATCGACCGCGCCCTCGGGCAGGCCCAGCCCCTCGAGTTGCGACGGGATCGCCTGCCCGGCATGTTCACAGACCAGCAGCACCGGGAAATCACTGTCGGGATTGACCCATTCCACCGGATCCGGGTCACCCGCGAGGGTCCAGGGGCGTCCATCCGGGTCCGTCATGCCGGCACCTGGCATCCGCCCCGCCCCGGTCATGACCGGTTCGCATTCTTGGCGGGCAACAATCCGTCGGGCCGCCACAAGAGCGCCGCGATCACCAGGGCCAGCACGATCGCGTCACGATAGGGCGACAGGCTGTCAGGCAGGAAGGCCTGCGTCAGCACCTCAAGCCCACCGATGACGAACCCGCCCAGAACCGCGCCGCCAAGGCTGCCCAGCCCGCCCAGAACGGTGGCGATGAACGCCTTGAGCACGGGAAAGAAGCCCATCATCGGATCGACCGAGCCGCGCTGCGCCGTCCAGATCACCGCCGCGATCCCCGCCAGCAGCCCCGACAGCGCGAAGGCGAAGGCCACCACGCGATTGGCGCGCACGCCCAGCAGCTTGAGCATCTCCAGATCCTCGGCCGCGGCGCGCATCGCCATGCCGGTCGAGGTGCGCCGCAATACGTAGGTCAGCCCAAGGAGTGAAACGAAGGCCACGATGATCGACACGGTGGGCACCACGCCGATGGTGGCCCCGGAAACCTGGTAGGTGCCCGACCACGCGGGTGGCAGGGATATGGGCACCGGGCGCGCCGAAATCGTGTTCTGGAACAAAACCTTGAGAATTTCCGAAACCGCGAAACTGGTGATCAGCAGGGTCACCACATCCGCCCCCCGCATCGCCCGGAACGCCGTGCGTTCCAGCGTCAGCGCCATGACGATCGCCGCCCCGATCCCCACGGCAAGTGCGGCCAGCGGCGACAGGCCGAACAACAGCGACAGGAAGATGCCGTAGCCGCCGAAAGTCATGATGTCGCCATGGGCGAAATTGATCAGCCCCACGATGGAAAACACGATGGCCAGGCCAAGGGCCAGCATCGCATAAACCCCGCCGAGGCTGATGGCATTGATCGTCTGTTGTACGATGAGATCCATGGGTCAGGCCGCCAGATAGGCTGCTTGCAGCAGCTTGTCGTTTTTCAGGTCATCCGGCGCACCCGCCGCGGCCACCGCCCCGTTGGCCAGCACCACCGCGTGATCCGCCACGTCCAGAGCCAGTGTCGCGTTCTGCTCCACCAGCAGGATCGAGATGCCTTCGTCGCGCAATTCCTCGACGATGCCGAAGATCGCATCGACCATCTGCGGCGCAAGGCCCAGGGACGGCTCATCCATCAGCAACAGGCGCGGCCCGCTCATCAGCGCGCGCGCCACGGCCAGCATCTGTTGCTCGCCCCCCGACAGCAGGCCCGCCAGTTGCTTGCGCCGCTCACCGAGAATGGGAAAACGCTCCATCATGGCCGCTTTGCGCTCGGCAGCCGTGGCGGCATCCGCCACGACCGAGCCGGCCAGCGTCAGGTTGTCCTCGACCGAGAGCGCGGCGAAGACGCGCCGCCCCTCGGGCGAGATGGCCACGCCCGCGCGCACGATGGCGTCGGGCGAGGCCCCTGTCATGTCCTTGCCGAAGATGGAAACCGACCCGCCCGAGATACGCCGGGCCCCGGCCACCGCCATCACGGTCGAGGTCTTGCCCGCCCCGTTGGCGCCCAGCAGGGCCGTCACCCCGCCCAGCCCCGCGATCAGGTCGACGCCGCGCGTCGCCTGAACCGGGCCGTAGCGGACATCGAGCCCCTTGATGGTCAGTGCGGTTTCCATGCTCGCGCCCTTACGGCTTGGGCAGGGTTGCGGGATCGGCCTTGGTGCGCAGGACGAACTCCTTCTCGCCCCCGCCGGTGATCCGCGCCACGACCACCTCGCGCAGCGGCATCCGGTCGGTGCCCTTGAAGGTAAAGTTCGACATGATGCCCTTGCCATCCTCGATCTCGGCCATGGCCGCGGTGACGGCGGCCGGCTCGGTCGTGCCCGCGGCGGCGACGGCCTGTTCGATCATGTGCGCGATGTCACAGCCGTTGACGTAGTAGTTGTTGTCCGGCGTGGTACCCGTGGCCGCCTCGAACTCGGCGATGAAATTGGCATAGTCCGAGCCCTCGTCCGGGAAGCCGCCCGAGGTATGCACCACCCCGTCGACAACCTCGCCCAGACCGCGCACGGTGGGGGTATCCAGAACGTCACCGCCCATCACCTGCGTGTCGACACCCGCGCCGCGCAGCGCCTTGATGAAGGCCGGGAAATCAGGCTCCCAGGCCCATGTGACGATCACGTCCGGCGTCGGTTCCGCCGCCTTGATCGTGGTCACGATGGCCGAGAAATCCGGCTGGTTCAGCGAATAGTTGGACGTGCCCACGATATTGCCGCCAAGGGCCTCGAACGCCTCGCCGAAATATTCCGGGCCGCCCAGCGTGTAGGCGCTGTCGGGGGATTTCACGAGGTAGACATTCTCGAACCCCTGATCCCGGGCATAGGCCGCCAGAACCGCGCCCTGCTGATTGTCGGCCGGGTAGCTGCCGAACACATGCTCACCCACCTGGGTCAGAACCGGCGCGGTGCCGGCGAAGGTCATGGTGGGGATGCCGTCGGCCATGGTGATCTGCGCCGCCGCGATCGTCGGGTCGGCATCCGCCGAGGACACGATGAACTGCGCCCCGTCATCGATCATTTCCTGCACGACCTTGACGCCCTCGGCGATGTCCGAGCGGGTATCCTTGACGATCGTCTTGACCATGTGGGTGCCGTTCAGCCCGCCATTGGCGTTCATCTTGTCGATGCAGAACTGAAAGCCCGCATAGGCCGGGCCGTCATAGGGGGCCAGATAGCCCGACTGCGCGGACATCACGCCGATCACGTAGTCTTCGGCCTTGGCCGCGCCCGCGATCACGAGCGCGCTGGTGGTGGTCAGCAAAATCTTCCGGAAAGTCATTGTGTTACTCCTTGTTGAGGGGATTGTTCTTCTTCGTTTTTATTGGCGACTGCCGCGGCAGTGCGCCCGCGCCCGATATAGGCCTCGATCACGGCGGGGTCGGCGCGCACGTCTTCGGGCGTGCCCTCCGCGATCAGGGTGCCGCGGTTCATCACGACCGTCCAACTGGAGAGCCGGTTGACGAACCGCAAGTCGTGATCGATCAGCAGGATGCCCGTGCCGCGCTCGTCGCGGATCCGGATCAGCCGGTCGGCCAGGTCGTCAGTCTCCGCCGGGTTCATGCCCGCCGCCGGTTCATCCAGCAGCAGGATCTTGGGATCCTGCGCGATGGCGCGCGCGACCTCCAGCCGCTTGCGCGCGCCATAGGGCAGCGCATCGGCGCGCGTGGCCGCCAGCGTGCCCAGATCGAACGCCTCGATTTCGCGCAGGGCCACCGCGGCGGCCTGCCCTCCGCGATGCCCGGCGGCCAGCGCCGAGACGAGGACATTCTCATAGACCGTCAGGCCCTGGAAGAGGCGCAGGTTCTGAAAGCTGCGCGAGATGCCCGCCCGCGAAATCTGTTCGCGCCCCACGGTGCTGAGGTCCGTGCCGGACAGGCGGGTGCGGCCGGCATCGGCGTGGTATTGATGGGTGATCAGGTTGACGAGGGTGGATTTTCCCGCCCCGTTCGGCCCGATCAGGCCCGTGACGCGGCCGGTGGGGGCCTCGAAACTCATGTCGGTGACGGCCTTGACCCCAGCAAAGCTTTTCGACAACCCCTCGGCCGCCAGCGTCGCCTGCCCCACGACGGGTGGCGCGGGGGCCGGATCGGTGCGGCGGGTGATCCGGTCAAAGAGGCGCGCACCCGCGCCGGGGCCCAGCTCGAACTGGCCCACAAGACCCGTGGGCCGCAGCCAGATCACCAGCAGGATCGCCAGGCCCAGTGCCACGGTGGTCAGGCCGAACACCTCCGGCAGGGCCACGCCCATGACCTCGACGCCGCCTTCGAACTGGCGCACCGTGTCCTGCAACAGCGTGACACAGATCACCCCGGCCACCGCCCCCCCGACCGAGGCCATTCCCCCCACGATCATCATCGCGATATGGGCAAAGACCAGCGACAGGTAGAACGAGGCAGG
>JANSYB010000226.1 GCA_024742655.1 Paracoccaceae bacterium
ACCCCGGCGGCCACGAACATGTAGCCCAGCTGCGAACAGGTCGAATAGGCGATCACGCGCTTGATGTCGTTCTGCACCAGACCCACGGTGGCCGCGAAAAACGCCGTCATCGCGCCCAGTGCCGTCACGAAGGCCATGGCGTAGGGTGCGAATTCCATCACCGGCGACATGCGGCAGACAAGGAAGACACCGGCGGTGACCATCGTTGCCGCGTGGATCAGCGCCGACACCGGCGTCGGGCCTTCCATCGCGTCGGGCAGCCAGGTGTGCAGGAAAAGCTGCGCCGACTTGCCCATCGCCCCGATGAACAGCAGGAACGCGATCAGGTTCGCCGCGTTCCATTCCGTCCAGAGGAAGGTCAGCTGTGTCCCGGCCAGCTCAGGGGCGGCGGCGAACACATCGTCGAAATTGATCGAGTCGGTCAGGAAGAACAGCGCGAAGATGCCGAGCGCGAAGCCGAAATCGCCCACGCGGTTGACCACGAAAGCCTTGATCGCGGCGGCGTTGGCAGAGGGTTTGCGATAATAGAACCCGATCAGCAGGTAAGAGGCGAGGCCCACGCCCTCCCAGCCAAAGAACATCTGCGCCAGGTTGTCGGCCGTCACCAGCATCAGCATCGCGAAGGTAAAGAGCGACAGGTAGGCAAAGAAGCGCGGCCGGTAGCTTTCCTTCTCGTCGTCGAAGTTTTCGTCATGGGCCATGTAGCCCATGGAATAAAGATGCACGAGCGCCGAGACGGAGGTGACGACGATCAGCATGGTGGTGGTCAGACGGTCCACCCGGATCGACCAGGCCGTGTCCAGCGTGCCGGACTGGATCCATGTCAGGATATGCACCGGATCCGTCTGGTGGGCACCCTGAAGAAAGACGATCCAGCTCAGACCACAGGCGAGGAACAACAGGCCCGTGGTCACCCACTGCGCCCCCTTGTCGCCGATGACACGCCAGCCGAACCCCGCGATCAGCGCCCCGATGAGCGGCGCAAAGAGGATTATCTTGTAGATCATCTGCGCTCAGCCTTTCATCACGTTGACGTCTTCCACGGCGATGGTGCCGCGGTTACGGAAGAAACAGACCAGGATCGCAAGGCCGATGGCGGCCTCGGCGGCGGCCACGGTCAGCACGAACAGGGTAAAGACCTGCCCGACCAAATCACCTAGGAAACTGGAAAAGGCCACGAGGTTGATATTGACCGACAACAGCATCAGTTCGATCGACATCAGAAGGATGATGACGTTCTTTCGGTTCAGGAAAAGCCCGAAGATGCCTATGACGAAGAGCGCCGCCGCCACCGTCAGGTAGTGTTCAAGTCCGATCATCGTGTCCCTCCGGGCCGTGCCCGTTCGTCTTTCTCTTGTCTAGTGCCCCGGGCCTGACCCGGGGCCTTGTTCTCATGTGTCCCGGACCGGGTCCGGGTCAGGCCGTTACAGTCCCTGCCCCGGCTTGACGTCCTTCAGTTCCATCGCCTTGGCCGGGTCGCGGTACATCTGGGCCAGCACGTCCTGGCGCTTGACGTCCGAGCGGTGGCGCAGCGTCAGCACGATCGCCCCGATCATCGCCACCAGCAGGATCAGCCCCGACAGCTGGAACAGCAGGAAATACTGGTCATACAGCAGCATCCCGAGGGCCTTGGTGTTTTCCATGTCCTGCGGGGTGGCGGCGGCCCGGGCGGCCTCGGCCCCTTCGGAGGCCTGCCAGTTGCCATAGGCCAGGCCGAACTGCATCAGCAGGATCACCCCGATCAGCAGCGCAAGCGGCATGTATTTCGCCATCTCCGCCTTCAGCTCGGCGAAATCAACGTCCAGCATCATCACCACGAACAGGAACAGCACCGCCACCGCGCCCACATAGACTATGATCAGAAGCATCGCCACGAACTCTGCCCCCAGCAGAACGAACAGGCCCGCCGAACTGATGAAGGCGAGGATCAGCCACAGGACCGAGTGGACCGGGTTGCGGCTGATGACCGTGAACAGCCCGCCGACCAGCGTCGTGGTCGCAAACAGGTAAAACGAAAGTGCTGCTATGGTCATGTGTTCTCGTCCTCGTCCTTGCCCTCTTGCAAGACCTCCTGTGCGAACTCCATCGCACGGGTCATCGACGGGATGCCGGCGAACATCGACATCATCCCGATGGTCTCGGCGATCTCGTCCTTGGTGGCCCCGGCCTCGAGCGCGTGACGCACGGTCATGCGGATTTGCGTGTCGCTCTGTGCACCCAGCATCGTCAGCCCCGCCAATGTCAGCAGCAGCCGCGTCTTGGCATCCAACCCGTCCTTGTTCAACCCCTTGCCAAACGACATTTCCATGAAGTCCTTGGGCATGGTCGGCCAGAGCTGTTCCATACCCTTGGGCGTGAAGGATTCAAGCGTCGGGTTGAAGGCCTTGGCCATCTCCTGCGCCTGCCTCATCATCACCTCGAAGGGGTTCGTGGGATCGGTCATCTGTAGGGCGCATCCATTTCCAGGTTACGGGCGATCTCGGCTTCCCAGCGGTCGCCGTTCTCCAGCAGTTTCTGCTTGTCGTAGAACAGCTCTTCGCGGGTTTCGGTGGCGAACTCGAAATTCGGCCCCTCGACGATCGCATCCACCGGGCATGCCTCCTGGCAAAAGCCGCAATAGATGCATTTCGTCATGTCGATATCATAGCGCGTCGTACGGCGCGAGCCGTCATCGCGCGGCTCGGCATCGATGGTGATCGCCTGCGCGGGGCAGATCGCCTCGCACAGTTTGCACGCGATGCAGCGTTCCTCACCGTTGGGATAACGGCGCAGGGCGTGCTCTCCGCGGAACCGCGGCGACAGAGGCCCCTTTTCATGCGGGTAGTTCAGCGTGGCCTTGGGCGCGAAGAAGTATTTCAGCCCCAGCTTGAAGCCGACGAAGAAGTCCTTGAGCAGGAAATACCCCGCGGCGCGTCCATAATCGATCTGCGTCATATGTCAGCCTCCCATCGCGTAGCGGGCCCAGAAGGCACCGAAAACTTCGAACTTGGCCAGGAATGCCACGATCACCACCCAGCCGATCGACATGGGCAGGAACACTTTCCAGCCGATCCGCATCAACTGGTCATAGCGGTAGCGCGGCGTGATCGCCTTGACCATGGCGAAGATGAAGAAGAAGAACGCCATCTTGGCGATCATCCAGAACACGCCGTCCGGCAGGCCCGGAATGGGCGACAGCCAGCCGCCGAAGAACAGCAGCGACGTCAGCGCGCACATCAGGAAGATGGCGATATACTCGCCCGCCATGAACAGCAGGAACGGCGTCGAGGAATATTCAACCTGGTAGCCCGCCACCAGTTCCGATTCCGCCTCCGGCAGGTCGAAGGGCGGGCGGTTGGTTTCCGCAAGCGCCGAGATGAAGAACAGAAAAACCATCGGCAGGTGCGGCAGCCAGTACCACCCGAAAAAGCCGTAGGCGGTATCCTGTGCGGCGACGATATTGCCGAAATTCATGGACCCCGTGGAAATGATCACGCCGATGATGATCAGGCCGATCGAGACCTCGTAGGAGATCATCTGCGCCGCAGACCGCAGCGAGCCGAGGAACGGGTATTTGGAGTTCGACGCCCAGCCCCCCATGATCACGCCATACACCTCGAGTGAGGAGACCGCGAAGACGAACAGGATCGCCACGTTGATATCCGACAGAACCCAGCCGTCGTTAAGCGGAATGACCGCCCAGGCCAGCACGGCCAGCACGAAGCTGACCAGCGGCGCCAGCATGAACACCGGCTTGTCCGCGCCGGCGGGCACGACCACTTCCTTGACCACGTATTTCAACGCGTCGGCCACCGTCTGCAAAAGGCCGTAGGCACCCACCACGTTTGGCCCCCGGCGCATCTGCACGGCGGCCCAGATCTTGCGGTCGCCGTAGACCAGGAACAAAAGCGAGACCATCACGAAGCCCACAACGGCAAGGCATTGCGCAACGATCAGCACCAGTGTCCCCATCGGGGTTGTCAGAAATTCAGCCATACGTCCCTCAAACCATCGGTATCCCGTTTGCCGCGCAATCGGCGGCGACGACTTCCGCGTCCAGTTTCTTGATCCCGCCGGGCAGGGCCGGCGAGATGGTATAAACCGCATCGGCCTTCCAGACGCCACCCCGTTCGTCCACATTCGTGCGCACGTGGCGGGCAAATCCGTAGCCGCGGATCAACGTGTATTGCGCCGCGGCGCATTCGGCATAGCGGTTGACATCGTCAATCGTGCCCGCACCCGCCAGCGTGACGTGAAAATTCACCAGATCCCCATCCAGAAGACGCGTCTCGATCCCGCGATAATCCGGCGCCGCGCGGCTGACCGTATCGGTCTGCGCCTCGCCGCAGCCGGCCAGCAGGGCAAGCGCTGCCGCCAGGGGGGATATGAGGCATGCGCGCGACATCACTCGGCGGCGACCGGCTGTTTGGCGCGGGCCTGCGCGTTGGCGCTCAACTCGGCCATCAACTCGCTGGCGCGGGCAATCGGATTGGTCAGGTAGAAATCGCCGATCGCCGCAACCACGGCACCGGCCCCAAGCTCGACCGGGTCAACGGGCGTCCAGCCATTCTCGGGCACCTCGTCCACCTGTGCCAGATGGGGCACAGACGCGACCAGCGCGCGGCGCAGCCCGATCAGGCTGTCATATGGCAGTGCCTGGCCCATCTCGCCCGACAGCGCGCGCAGGATGGCCCAGTTTTCCTTGGCCTCGCCCGGCGGATGCCCGGCGCGCAGCGCCAGTTGCGGACGACCTTCGGTGTTCACGAAGAGGCCCTGTTCCTCGGTATAGGCGGAAGACGGCAGGATCACGTCGGCCCGGTGCGCACCGCGGTCGCCGTGGCTGCCCTGATAAATCATGAAGGCGCCGGGGGCGATCTCGATCTCATCGGCGCCGAGATTGTAGATCACATCCGCCCCGTCCAGAGCCGCGGTGATGCCGCCCTCGGCGGTGCAGCCCGCATCCATCGCGCCCACGCGCCCGGCGGCGGTGTGCAGGACAAGCATCTTGCCCCCCACCTTTTCGGTCAGTTGCATGGCCATGCTCAGAACCGCGGGCCCGTTTTCACCCATCAGGCCACCCTGGCCCACGATGACCACGGCGCCGTCGGCGGGTGTCGCCTCGGACAGCATACGATTGAGGAACTTGTTGCGCGCGCCCAGCTGGGTCGCCTCGTAACTCAGCTCCGCCGGCGCG
>JANSYB010000189.1 GCA_024742655.1 Paracoccaceae bacterium
TCTATCTTGCTGAGAACACGTGTTTTTTCCGGGTCGAGACGAAAGGTCAGATGGACCTTGTCGATCAGGAAAGCTGGCGGCTGGTAATCCGCAAGATAGATGGTCTGGGGCGGGGCGTCTTTCATCGCGGGCGTCTCCTTGGCCGGGCTGACCGGCCTGACGGTAGGGCGATGCGGGCTGCTCTGCAATGGCGGGGCCGCCTGAAATGCAAAATTCGGATTGGAGGTTTCATGTCTGCGCCCAACACCAATGTTGAAAAGCAGAAAGACCAACACAAACCCGCCCTGGTGGGCATTCGCGGTGCCATGCTCTTTGGTGCTGTGCTGATGCTGGGGCTTGTCACGTGGCTGGCCTATAACGGGCAGGAGCCACGCACCCCCGATACCCGCATCGACGGGCGCACGGGCCAAGAGGTGCCGACGGAGTGAGCCAAACCGTGCAGACGAAGGGTCGGACGGCGGAACCGGGATGCTTGAATGGCCCCGCCGCCGCGGATGACCCGCCGCCTGCAGGGTCTTTTTTAGGCGCAATCCTTTAATGGCGGCTTGCTGCAGGTCGTATTCGCGCACGACCGGTTGTGCGCAATTTGAGGTTTCCTTATCTTTTACGGACCAGTATCCATGGCAAACCGCAACAACAGGCTCCTGTGCATGACCCGCCCGATCATCGGCATCATCGGCAACAGTTACGAGATCGAAGACCGCTACCCGGTTCATGCCGGCGGGACGATGAATTCCGACGCCGTGGCCGCCGTGGCCGGATGCATGCCCCTCATCGTGCCGAGCGATCCGCGCTACGTGACCGTTTCCGAGTTGCTGGAGGCTTGCGACGGGTTCGTTCTGACCGGGGGACGGCCCAACGTCCATCCCGAGGAATACGGTGAACGGCCGACCGATGCACATGGTGCGTTTGACCGGGCGCGCGACGCGATCACCCTGCCATTGGTGCGGGCGTGTATCGAACGTGGCCAGCCCGTTCTGGGCATCTGCCGCGGCTTTCAGGAGGTGAACGTGGCCCTTGGCGGCACGCTGCATCCCGAGATCCGCGAGTTGCCGGGCCGCGACAACCACCGCATGCCGCCCGACGGCACGTTGGAGGAATGTTTTGCCCTGCGCCACACGGTCAGCTTTACCCCCGGTGGCGTTTTCCACCGCCTGATGGGCGCGCAGGAGGTGCTGACAAACACGTTGCACGGGCAGGGTATCATCACGCCCGGTCAGAACGTGGTCATCGATGGGCATGCGCCCGACGGCACGCCCGAGGCGATCTATGTCAAGGATGCGCCCGGCTTTGCCCTGTCGGTGCAATGGCACCCGGAATGGAATGCGGCACAGGATCCGGTCAGTCGCCCGCTGTTCACCGCATTCGGCGAGGCCGCGCGGGCGTGGCAGGCAGGGCAGGCGGCCCCGGTGCGGATTTCCGCCTGATCCCCGCCAGTTTGATCCCGCGCAAATCCGATCCCGTCGATTCGTGAGAGACTGCGTTCTGCAAGGAACTGGAGGCTCCCATGAAGATCCTGATTGCCTATGCCACGACCGAAGGGCAGACCCGCAAGATTTGCCGCTTTTGCGCGGATACCCTGATAGGGGCGGGCCATTCGGTCGAGCTTTTGCAGGTTCAGGGTGACGACAGGATCGACCCGGCGCTTTATGACGCGGTCATCCTCGCCGCGTCGGTGCATATCAACCGGTTTCAAAAGGACATGGTCCGCTTTGCCACGGCCAATGCCGGGGCCCTGTCGCGAAAACCGTCGCTCTTTTTGTCGGTGTCGTTGGCCGTTTGCGGTGGCGAACCCGAGGAACTGGCCGCACTCGACAGGATCGTGGCGGAGTTTTCCGGGGAAACCGGATTTCACCCCGGGCATGTGGAGCAGGTCGCCGGGGCGTTCCGGTTCACCGAGTACGATTTCTTCAAATCGCTGGCGATGCGCTATATCGCGTCGCGCCGCGATCAGGATGTCGATCCGCACAGCGACACCGAATACACCGACTGGGACGCCTTGCGCATGACGCTCACCGATTGGCTCGCAACGCTCTGATCAGGCAAAACTCGCGCCGTTGTCCTGATCGCGCACCAACAGCTGTGCCTCGTGCTTTTTCAGGCAGACCCGTGCGGTTTCGCGGTGATGGCCCGGCGCGGTGCGTAATTCGGGGAACAGCGCGAACAGCTCTTCGCGGGCCTCTTCGCAGATGGCGCTCAGCCCGACGTCGCCGGCGTGGAAGCTTTCCGTCGCGATGCCCTCGGCATAGATCACCTCGTGGCGGTCGAACATGATGTGGATATAGGTCACCTCGTCCTGTTCGCGGCGCACCACGTCACGCCCGTCGATCAGGTGCTTGGCCGGCACCAGCACCTCGGAGTCGCCGAACAGCAGCTCGGCCCGGTAGCCGGTGAAGAGCATCCGGTGCTGTGGAGAAACAAGAAAACCGGCGCGTGCCCCGTCCATCGCCGCCGAGCCGACCCAGACCGGTGCGAAGCGGCCCGTGCCCGCCACGGTGCGCTTGCCGATCCAGCGGATCGGGCGCAGCCCGTGGTCGCGGGTGACGACCATGTCGCCGATCTGCAGCGTTTCGATATCGCGTTCGCCATGTCCGGTCAGGATTTTCGTGCCGGGGGTGAAGCAGATGATGTTCTCGATCTCGGAGAAGGTCACCGATGTGCCATCGGCCATGGTGAAGCTGCCCGAGAGCCCGCCTGCCGCGTCGTCGGTGTTGGAGAACGTGATGTCCGAAAACGCCACGTCCGGCGTCAGTTGCAGCGTGTCGCCATTCGTCTCGGCGCCCTCTCCACCGGTGATGGTGATCGCCGCGTTGCCCGTGCCCGAGGTGTCGAGATCCTGCAGGGTAAAGAAATCATCTCCGTCGCCGCCCGACACGGTGTCGCCCTGATCGACGAAGATGCTGTCATCGCCTGTGCCGGCGTCGATGCTGTCGGCGCCGTCCCCGGCATCGACGGTGTCGTTGCCCGCGCCGGTATTCACCGTGTCGCCGCCGGTCGAGCCTGTGACCGAGTCGTTGCCCGAGCCAAGCGTGATGGTCTCGATCTCGATGAAGCTGGCGGTCTGCGCGCCATTGCTCAGCGTGCCGGATTCCGGGTCGCTGGTCGATCCCTGGCTCAAATCCAGCGTCAGGTCTTGCGTGACCGCGCCGGCGTCCAGGCTGTCGCCGCCGGTTTCGTTGGTGCTCCAGCCGTCGATCGTGTCGTTGCCGAAATCATCCTCGATCACGAAGACGTCGTCGCCACCACCGCCGAACATGCTGTCCGCGCCTGTGCCACCCACCAGCGTGTCGGCCCCGTCGCCGGCGCTCAGCTCATCGTCGCCCGCACCGCCATCAAGGCTGTCGGCGCCGGTATCGTTGCCGCCCAGCAATGTATCGTTGCCGGTCCCGCCGATCAGCGTGTCATTGCCGTCGGCCCCGTCGAGAGAGTCATCGTCCAGCCCACCGTCCAGCACGTCGTTGCCGGCATCGCCGACCAGCGTGTCGTTGTCGTCCTGACCGTAGATCGTGTCGTCGCCGTCCCCCCCGACAAGGCTGTCGGCGTTGTTCGAAGGCGCCAGGTCGGTGCCGTCATTGGGCAGGTCATAGGGCACGAAGAAGGCATAGTCGGGATTATCCGGCGAGACGTCGCCATAGATAATGTCGCCATCTGCGCCGCCGACGATCGTATCGTTGCCCTCGTTCCCCTCGATGGAGTCGGCCCCCGCGCCGCCGTCGATCTGGTCATCATCGAAGCCCGCGTCGACCGTATCGGCCCCGTCGCCGCCGAAAATCGTGTCGTTGTCGTCGCCGGTCAGGATGATGTCGTTGCCTAGGCCGCCATCGACGAAGTCGGTATCATTCGCCGAACCGGGGTCCGACGGATAGTATCCGGCATCGCCGAGTGTGCCGTAGCCTTCATCGGGCAGGCCGGTACCGGGCGAAGTGCGCGTGTTGATTTCATCATCACCCGCGCCGCCGAGCACGCTGTCGCTGCCCTCGAAGCCGAAGATCGTATCATTTCCATCGCCGCCATCGACCGTGTCGTCGCCCTCGTCGGCCTCGATCAGGTCGTTGCCGCCCTCGCCGAAGATCTGGTCATTCCCGGTCCCGCCCGACACGCTGTCGTCATCTGCGCCCGCGAAGATCAGGTCGTTGTCTGCGCCACCTTCGATCGTGTCGTTGCCGCCGTCGCTGATGATGGTGTCGTTGCCCGCGTCACCAAAGATTTGGTCCGCCCCCGCGGTGGCGTCGTCCCCGTCAAGCGAATCCGCGCCCTCGCCGCCGCGGATCGTGTCCGCGCCGTCCTGGCCGAAGATCACGTCATCGCCGGTGTCGCCGATCACGCTGTCATCGCCAGTCCACGCGAAGACAGTGTCGTTCTCGCTGCCGCCGTCGATGTTGTCATCGCCAATGCCGCCGTCGATGGAATCGGCGCCACCCTCGCCCAGAACGGTGTCGTTGCCGTCCCCGGCCGCGACCGTGTCGTTTCCGGCCCCGGCGGTGATGCTGTCGTCGTCGTTGCCCGCGGCGTTGTCGCCCGCATCCACGCGGTCGCCCTCGGGGTCGCCGATGTAACCGGCGTCGATCGTCTCGCCGCTGGCGGTGCCCTCGACCACGTCATCCGGCGCGGCGATACCCATGGCGGCCAGCGCGTCCTCGTCGGTGACATCGGCGGGGGCGATGCCCACCAGAGTGATGCTGTCGCCATTGGGGAAATTGAGGACGGCATTGCCGGAGCCGTCATTGCCGACCGTCACGTCCCGGGTATTGAGCCGCGCGCCGCCCGCGTCGGTCATCCCCGACAGGTCAAGCTGGTCTTGCCCGGTAAAGGTGCCGTCGCCATTGTCGACGGGCCCATCAAAACCGGTGATCGTGTCGTCCCCGTCGCCGTCCGACATCACGACCGTATCGACCACGCCGTCCCCGGCGCCCACGTCGATGTTGTCATTGCCGGTGCCGCCGGTGATCAGGTCGGCACCGAACGCCCCCGAGATCGTGTCGTTCCCGGCCCCGCCCTCAAGTGTGTCATCGCCGGCATAGGTAAAGAACGCCTGCGCGGGGTCGAAGACGGACCCGTTGTCGTGGAACACGTCGAAGGTCTGGCTGTTGCCATCGGCATAGGTCAGCGTGACCTCGTGATGGCCCGGGGCGATCTCGTTCGACGCCAGGCCGGACCAGTCTTCCGACACCTGGATCCGGTCGGTGCCATAGTCGAACCCTTCCACGGCAAGGCTGGCGCCATTGCCCGTCGAGGTGACAAAGACGATATCATATTCCGTATCGGCGTCATTGGCCGTGCCGGACCCGTCGTCCAGGATGATCGTCGCGCTGGTGCCCGGATCGCCGCCAAAGACAAAGGCGTCCGCGCCGGTCGTGCCGGTGACCGTGTCTCCGTCGTTGACCGTCGTGCCGCCGGGCACGTATTCCTCGATCAGGTCGGCGCCGTCGCCGCCCGAAACGCTGTCATGGCCGATCCCGCCCTGCAGCGTATCGGCATCCGCGCCGCCGTCGATCGTGTCGTTGCCCGACTGACCGAAAAGGCTGTCGCTGCCCAGACCGCCGGTGACGCTGTCGTCATCCGTGCCGGCCCAGATCTCGTCATTGCCGTCGGCGCCGATAAAGGTGTCGTTGCCCTGGCCGTTCGGCCCGAA
>JANSYB010000130.1 GCA_024742655.1 Paracoccaceae bacterium
TCCCTTGGCCGACGCATGAACGGCAAAGCCCACCGCCAAAACGGGAAAGGTCAGGCGCAGAATGAGGGTGTCGACGACGACAAGGGCGATATTGTTCGTCCAGCGCAGAACGCGTGGGATGTCCTGGCGCCGACGCGGCGCAGTAAGCTCCCACGTCACCAGCGCGATCAACATCACGGCAAAGACGCTCAGGCGAATGGGCCCTTCGATCGCCATCAGTGTATCGCCAAGTTGCATCATGCCACCCTGTGCCAGGTTGATGACCGCGTCATATCATATGCCCGGGCGGCGTGCGCGCCGACAGCCGTGGCTGTTTCCGCGCGGTCTTCACATGATTTACTTGAAGCGCGCGCGCAGCGTGTTGCTCAGCATATCCACGAGCGTCACACAGCCAAGGATGACCAGCAGCAGGGCCGCGACCTGCGGATAATCAAGCAGCCGCAAGGACCCGACCAGCTCGGTGCCGATGCCGCCCGCGCCGACCATGCCCATGACCGTCGAGGCCCGGAAGTTGTATTCCCAGCGATACATGCTGACATCGGCGAATTGCGGAAAGACCTGCGGCAGCACCCCGTGCAGGATCACCTGCATGCGCGTGGCGCCGGAGGCTTCGGTCGCCTCAATGGGGGCGGGATGCGCGTGTTCGATGGCTTCGGCGAAGAACTTCCCGACCATTCCGACGGAATGCAGGCCCAGGGCCAGAACACCCGGCAGCATTCCGAACCCGACCGCGGCGACGAAGATGATGCCGAGGATCAGTTCGGGGATCGAGCGCAGAGTATTGAGAACGAAACGCGCGCATTGGTACGCCACCTTGTTGGGGGTCGTGTTGCGCGCGGCCAGAAAGCCGAGCGGCAGAGACAACGCGATGGCCAGTGCGGTGCCGGCGATCGACATCGCCAGCGTTTCCAGAAGCGGGTCCACCCAATCGCGCCAGCGCGCGAAATCGGGTGGGATCATCTCGGTGACAAGCACACCGATCGCCGGCAGACCTTCGGCGAGACGGTCGCCATCCAGCATACCGGTCAGCCACAGCGAGAGCGTGACAATGGCCAGGACGCCAAGGATTTGCAGGAGTAATTTGCGCCGCCCCTTGCTGTCCGCGGCCAGGATGAGATCGGATTCGGTCAGCGTGGACGTTTCGGCTATGGGGCGGCGCATGGTTTTCTCCTTCGGTCTCAGATTCAGTCGGACTGGAGGTTTTTGCGAATGTCGCGGATGATGTCGTAATCCGCATCGGTGATCGCGGCGAAGCCGTCGGCCTTGAACGGTGTCAGAACCGCATCGCCGGCCTCGGTGCCGCGTTCGAGGGACAGAAACGCATCCTTGATTTTGGTCTCAAGGCTTTCTGTCATGTCCGTGCGCAGCACCCAGGGATACTGGGGCAGGTTGTCCGAATAGCCGATCACGACGACCTTGGCGGGATCGACCGTGCCCTTGGCAACGAGGCTTTCGAAAATCGGGCGGCTCAACCCGCCGACAGACGCATTGCCCAGTTCGACATTGCGCGCCACCGCATCATGGGCACCGGTGAAGTTCTGGCTGTAATCCTCGCCGACGGTGACACCTTCCAGCATCATGGCGTATTTGGGCGCGAAGTGACTGGAGGTCGACGCCTGATCACCGAAAGCAACATCGATCCCGCTGCCTTCGATGTCGTCGATCGAGTCGATGCCGCTTTCGACATTCGCGATCAGCACGGACTGATATGTCGTGCTGCCGTCCTTGAGGCGCGCGGCAAAGGGTTCGATATCCAGATCGCCGCCCGCCATCTTGGCCTTGGCGATCGTGTAGGAGGCCGGCCCGAAATAAGCCACCTCGACACGTCCGAAACGCATCGCCTCGATCATCGACGAATAGTCGGTCGTGACGATCAGTTCGATTTCCTTGCCGAGCGTCTCTTCCAGGTAGGCGGCGAGTGGCTTGTTGTCCTGGATGACCGTCGCCGCGTTTTCATCGGGAAGCAGCGCGACGCGCAGCGTATCGGGGTCGTGATCGCCCGCTGCAAATGCCGCGGTCGTGCCAAGCAGCATGGCCGTAAATGTCAGGATCGTCTTCATTTCATATCTCCCAGGGTTGATGAAGTCAGTTGGAGGTTTCCGCCTGCGCGCCATAGATGCGGAACAGGGCGTTGTCGGTCAGGGTCTCGGGCGGTCCGTCGAAGACGATCTCGCCGCCCGACAGGCCGATGATGCGGTCGGCATATGCCTTGGCGAAATCAAGCTGGTGCAGGCTGACGATCACCGGAATGCGGTCTTCTCGGCAGACATCGCGCAGAATGGTCATCACCCGATTCGACGAGGCGGGATCGAGCGAAGCGATCGGTTCGTCCGCAAGGATCAGCTTGGGCTCCTGCGTCAGGGCGCGCGCGATGCCGACCCTTTGCTGTTGGCCGCCCGACAGGCTGTCGCAGCGGATCAGCGCCTTGTCGAACAAGCCCACCCGGTTGAGCGATTCCAGGGCCAAGTGCCGTTCGGCCATGGAAAACCCGATCATGCTGCTCCAGACCGAATGCCGGCCGAGGCGCGATACCAGAACGTTCCGCAAGGCGCTCATCCGGCCGATCAACTGGTGCTGCTGGAAAATCATTGCCGTATCGCGGCGATGTGCCCGGATATCCCCGGCCGTCTTCAACGTCCCGAGTCCTGACGCCATGATGGTGCCCGACGTGGGGCGCGTCAGCATGTTGAGCGTCCGCAGCAGGGTGGATTTGCCCGCACCGGACGGACCCAGAAGGACCGTCAACTCACCATCGGCGAATTGGCAGGTTGTTTCGTTGAGCGCGCGTGTTCCGTTGGGATAGACAACCTCGATGCCGTGCAGACTCAGGATGTCGGTGGCAGAAAGCTTCGCGGATCCATCCATGGCGTCGATTCTCCATTGTTTCGAGATTTGGATAAACAATAAATAAGACACTTTTATTACATATTGCGATGATTGGAAAATCCTGCTAGCCACTCTGCAACTTGCTCGGAGGCATGCTGATGCAGACCAAAATCGTGGTCCCCAACTGGATCGAAACCGAAACCATCGCGCGTCTTCAGGCGGTCGGTGAAGTGGTCGCCAACACGGAGCTTGAGCCCGTTGGCCAAGATGCGCTGCGCGACTCCTGTCGGGATGCAAGCGCCGTGATGGCGTTTATGACCGAATGTATCGACGATGATTTCCTGGCCGCGTGCCCGGATCTGAAGATCGTGGCCTGCGCCCTGAAAGGGTTCGACAATTTCGACGTGGATGCCTGCACGCGGCGGGGTGTTCTGCTGACCTATGTCCCGGACCTGTTGACCGAGCCCACGGCCGAACTGGCCCTGGGCCTGATGATTGCACTGGCGCGCAACATGCGCGCCGCCGACACCTATGTGCGGTCGGGCGAGTTCGCCGGTTGGCGGCCCCGCTTTTACGGTGGCAGCATCCAGGGCGCCACGGTCGGCGTGATCGGTGCGGGTGCTGTCGGGCGCGAGACGATGCGCCTGTTGTCAGGCTTTAGGGGGCAACGGCTGTACTTTGACGAAGAGCGTCTGGACCCGACCACCGAAAAGGCGCTGACCGCCCGGTATGCGCCGCTGGACGAGTTGGTTTCGACATCTGACTTCGTCGTGCTGGCCCTGCCTTTGACGCCGCGAACGATGCATATCGTGAACGAGGATTTCATCCGGAGGATGAAGCGCGGCGCCTACCTGGTCAACCCGGCGCGGGGGTCACTCGTTGATGAAACAGCGGTCGCCAACGCATTGAACAAAGGCGATATTGCCGGATATGCGGCCGACACCTTCGAAATGGAAGATTGGCACCGGCCGGACCGTCCGCGCCATATCCATCCCGATATTCTGCGCAGTGACCGCACCGTTCTGAGCCCGCATATCGGCTCTGCGGTCACAGATGTCAGACGGCAGATCGCCGCCTCTGCGGCCGATTCTATCATCACGACCCTCAACGGCGGATGCCCCGAGCACGCCCTCAATCCGGAGGCTCTGGGGCAATGAACCTGACCCTTCTGCAAAGCTTTGTCGCGCTGGCGGAGGCCGGCAGTTTTCAGGCCGCAGCAGAAAGGATCGGCATCGCCCAGCCGACACTGTCCCAGCATTTGAAGAAGCTGGAGACCGATCTGGGCGCAGAGCTTGTTCATCGCAACCATGCGGGCAGCCGGCTGACACCGGCCGGCGCGCGCCTGCTGCCCCACGCGCAGCAGGTTCTGGCCTCGGCCATACGCGCCCGGCAAGCCGCCCTCTCGGATACGTTGAAGATCGGGTGCAGTGGAAACATCGCCTCCTATTTCATGCCGCAGAACCTGGCCGCCTTTCTGGCGACGCAAGATACCACGATGCTTTGGGAGGTCGTCTCGGCGCCGAACCCCAAGATCGCTGAAATGCTGCTGACCGGAGAGGTCGACCTCGTGGCGATGGAATGGCCGTTGTCGCATTCTGCCGTCTCGGTCGAGCCGTGGACCCATGAAGAGATGGTCATTATCCTGCCGCCGGACCACGAGTTCGCCTCACGGCAGGAGATCACCTTTGACGAACTCAAGCAGGTGCGCATCCTGGGCGGGGAACGTGGCACGGGGACGGGCACGCTGCTGAACGACGCGTTGGGCCCGCGCGCCGAGGAATTGAACACGGTGGGCAATCTCGGCTCCACCGAGGCGGTCAAGCGCGCCGTCGCGGCCGGGTTGGGGGCATCCGTGGTCTTGGCCCGCGCCGTCCGTTCGGAAATCGCATCGGGCGACGTTGCCATCTGCCGCTTGAAGGGCAAGCCGCTGACCAAGACGTTCTACCTTGCCATTCTGAAGGACCGCGCGGCGGCGGTGCCGGCGGCGCGCATGTTCGATTTCCTGATCGCGGAGCGCGCGCCGGCCAAGGCGTGACCCTGCTCGAGCCGCGCTGCAGGCGCTTCTTGATTTTAGGTCATCACAAGGCCGCAAGGGCGACCGCAATGGTCGCCTTGGCGCTTCAATTCCAAGGTTTCAGCTATGAGTTCGTGATTTCTGCGGATCATAAACTGGGTTGGCAATGATCGTCGCAGTCGTGGAAAAACCTTCGCCCGATACCTTCATTGAGGTGCCGACGCTCAACCCCGCCTGCACATGGGCCAATGCCAGCGATTTGCCCATGCGGTGGGAATAGCAGGGGCTGTTGATCACCCCGACATCTTCGCCATTCAGAGACAGCGCTTCACCGCCTTCGACCATGTCCGGGTGGTCGATGTCGAGGCAGACATTGTTGATCTTTTGGGTGCCCTTCGCTGCTAGGACAGCGGATTTGCCACGGAAATCGCCCTTGGATTTGCTGACGGTAAATCCAAGGCCCACCTCCCATGGTGTGTTATCCTCGGTCATATCATAGCCATAGAACAACAGGCCTGCTTCGATCCGCACCTTGTCGAGCGCGGTGAACGAACAGGGCATCACGCCCGCCGCGACCAGTTTATCCCAAATGTCCGTGATCACTGAACCGTCCGCAAAAATCTCATACCCGCGTTCTCCGGAATAACCGGTACGCGAAAGGCGGCAGGGGTGCCCGAACAGCTTTGCTGGTGCATGCTCGAAATAGGCCAAATCCGCCAGATCGATGTCCGTGTTTGCATTGAGGATATCCAGTGCGGCTGGTCCCTGTACCGACAGGTCGTGCAGATCATCTGTAAACTGCACCTCAACATCACGGCCTTCTGCCGATGCTTCCAACAGCGCCATCGTGTCGCCGGAACCATGCACGATCATCCATTCGTCGTTGCCGTTGTTCGACACAATGGCGTCGTCGGCGATGCCGCCGGCCTCAGTCAGTACGCAAAGGTACGCGGCCTTGCCGGGTGTGACCCTGGACAAATCCCGGGTCGTCAGGTGGTCGAGAACCGCCTGGGCGTCTGGGCCGCGCACGAACACCTTCTTCAACGGCGACATGTCGAACATGCCCGCCCGTTCACGGACCGCGTCGTGCTCATCGTTCGGATCTGTTTTGTAGCTCCAGGCTGTGCCCATTCCGTTCCAATCCTCAAGCCCTGATCCAAGGGCCGCGTGGCGCGAGGCAAGGGCAGACGTGCGGCTGAGTTCTTCGGTCATGATTGTTCCTTTCTAGTACCATTCGTCCGGCATCGCGGCTTTGCGCTCTGACACGAAGTCCTCAAGCGCCGCCGTCAGGCCGGGTTTCATTTCTGGTTGTTGATAGTCGTCCAACATCTGCCGCCATCGTGCGGTGGCACGTTGATCAGACGTGAGCGACCCGTTTTCTGACCAAGTCTCAAATGGGCCTGCATCAGATATCTGCGGTTCAAAATTCGCGGTCGCGTAGTGGCGGAGCGTGTGGCTGGTGGACAGGAAGTTTTCACCCGGACCGGTCTCATGATAAGCTTCGCGGCCAAAGGCTTCTTCGTCGGTGTCAAATCCTTGCAAAAGCTTCAGCATCGCACCGCAATGGTCGAGATCCATGATGAATTTTTCGTAGGACATGACCAGCCCGCCTTCGAGCCAGCCCGCCGCGTGCCAGACCTGATGCGCACCGGATAGGAGCGTCGACCATAAGGCACCGGCACTGTCCTGCATCGCCTGACCATCCGGCGCA
>JANSYB010000531.1 GCA_024742655.1 Paracoccaceae bacterium
CCGAGGCGACCGTTATTGTTTGAACACCACTCATGCCCATAGCATCCTTGCCAGCCAGACCCCCGCCGCAAGCGCGGCGATGGACAGCACCACCGAGAGCAGGACATACACCCCCGCCTGCACCATCTCACCGCGCTCATAGAGCGTGAACGCTTCGAGCGAGAAGGCCGAGAATGTCGTGAAGCCACCCAGAATGCCCGACATCAGGAAAGGGTTCAGGTGCTGCAGGTCCCGGTGAAAGGCCGCCACCACGACAACGCCCATCAGGAAAGACCCGATCACGTTGACCGGCAATATCCCAAGAGGAAAGCCCGCCGTGCCCGTCTGACGCACCACCATCAGCCCCACGCCAAAGCGCAGCATGGCCCCGATCGCGCCGCCAAGGCCCACCTGAAGAAAGGTCATCCACATGGCCGCGTCTGTCGCGCGTGTCCGGGGCTTTGTCAAGCTGAGGCGACGCGCGTGAAAGGCGGTGATCCTGACGCGATTGGGCTGTTTTCCGGGGCGCCGGGACGCTAGATTGCCCCGAACAAGGACCGGAGACCACCGCAATGACTGACCCCCAAAGCTTTTTGCGTCACCTGTTTGATCGCGCCGTCGAGGTGGCCGACCCGATGCAAAGCCTTGCGGCCTATCTGCCTGCCCGTCCGGAAGGCCGGATGGTCGTGATCGGCGCAGGCAAGGCAAGCGCCCGGATGGCCGAGGCCGTCGAGGGTGCCTATGGGCCGTGCGAGGGGTTGGTTATCACGCGATATGGCTATGGCCGCCCGTGCAAGGGGATCGAGATCGTCGAGGCCGCCCATCCGGTCCCGGACGAGGCCGGGATGGCCGCCACCGCCCGCATGCTGGAGCTGGTCTCGGAGCTGGGCGAAGACGACATGGTTCTTGCCCTGATCTCGGGTGGCGCGTCGGCCCTACTGGTGCAGCCTGCGGGCAACATTACGCTGGCAGAAAAGCAGGCGGTCAATCAGGCGTTGCTGGCCTCGGGGGCACCGATCGGCCAGATGAACGTGGTGCGCAAGCATCTCAGCCGGGTCAAGGGCGGGCAACTCGCGGCTGCGGCCTATCCCGCGCGCATGCTGGCGCTGATGATATCGGATGTGCCCGGAGACGATCCGGCGATGATCGGTTCTGGCCCGACCGTGGGCGATGCCAGCACACCGGCGGATGTGCAGGCCATTCTGGATCGCTACAATCTGGATGTGCCCACATCGGTCACCGACGTTCTCGCCGCGGGCACGGGTGTCATCCCGCCGGGGGACGCACGTCTGAGAGCCGTCGAAAACGTGATCTACGCCGCCCCCTCGCAATCGCTCGAGGCCGCGGCGGATATGGCCCGCGACGATGGCCTGGACGTTCGCATTCTGGGCGACGCGCTGGAGGGCGAGGCGCGCGACGTGGCTGCCGAGCATGCAAGGCTGGCCAGGGCGGCGCGCGGTGACCGGCCTGTCCTGCTGCTGTCGGGGGGCGAGTTGACGGTGACCCGACGCGGGGACGGGATCGGCGGTCCGAATGCCGAATATGCGCTGGCTCTGGCCCTGGCGCTGGATGGGGCGACAGGGATCCATGCGATTGCATGCGACACCGATGGCGTGGATGGCGCGGCAGAGGTGGCCGGGGCCGTGATCGGCCCGGACACCTTGCAAAAGGCCGCAGATGCGGGCACGGACCCGCGCGCCTCACTGGACAGCAATGACGCGCACGGGTTTTTCGATCGTATCGGCGATCAGGTCGTGACCGGCCCCACCCTGACCAATGTCAACGATTTCCGGGCGATCCTGATCGAGCCGGATCGCTGACGGTTCAGCCCTTGATCACCTTTTGCGGCGAGATGACATCGATACCGAGCGCCTTGCCGACGGCATAGTATGTCAATTGCCCGGCATGCACGTTCAGCCCGTTCAGCAGGTGCGGGTCATCGGCGCAGGCGTCTTTCCAGCCCTTGTCGGCCAGCGCCAGCATGAACGGCATCGTCGCGTTGCCCAGCGCGATGGTCGAGGTGCGCGCCACCGCGCCCGGCATGTTGGCCACGCAGTAATGCATGATCCCGTCCACCTCGTAGATCGGGTCGGCGTGGGTCGTGGGCTTCGATGTCTCGAAACACCCGCCCTGATCGATGGCGACATCGACCAGAACCGCACCGGGCTTCATCTCCGCGAACTGGTCACGGCGGACAAGTTTCGGTGCCTCGGCCCCGGGAACAAGCACCGCGCCGACAACCATATCGGCCTGACCCAGATGCTCGGCCAGCAGACCGGCGGAGGAATAGCCGGTCTTGAAAGCGCTTCCAAAGACATCGTCAAGATAGCGCAGCCGCGGCAGGGACCGGTCCAGTACGGTCACGTCCGCGCCCATTCCGGCGGCGATCCGGGCCGCGTGCGTACCTACAACGCCGCCGCCGATCACGAGCACTTTGGCCGGGCCTACACCGGGCACGCCGCCCATCAGAACACCGCGCCCGCCATTGGCCTTTTGCAGGGTCCATGCCCCGACCTGCGGGGCAAGACGGCCGGCCACCTCGGACATCGGCGCCAGAAGCGGCAACCCGCCCCGGTCATCGGTCACG
>JANSYB010000264.1 GCA_024742655.1 Paracoccaceae bacterium
GTCGCCCATGATTTGGCCAGCGCGGGATTGCCTGCCAACATCGTGGCGGTCATGTCGGCAACGCCGTCCTCGGCGGCCGTGGATTTCTTTTTCGCTTTCGCCATCGTCTTTCTCTCCCGTTTCTGTGCGCGGGCCGAGGCCCGCAGGTTTTCATGGCAAACAGTTTAACATGGTTTGCGCCGGGGCGATTTGATCTGTGTTGATGCCGCTCATGCCGCGTGTCCGAGCGCCGTTCCGGGCCGGGATCGGGGCAGGGGACCGGGGCGCGCGCTTTTCGGGGCCGTGCCCCTTGACCGCGCGCGCTGTCTTTCGTAAACGAGCCCATCCGCATGGCCCCGGATTCGTCCGGGGCTTTGCTATTGTTCGCAAGAACATCTTAACCGGGCACCTTCGGGGGCCTATACCCATGGTGGGTTTCAAACCCACCCTACATAGGAGGAGCCGATCCGATCGTCTCCTTCGTTTGCTAAACGGAAGACAGAAAGCATGGCACTCAAGTCGTACAAGCCGACGACGCCGGGCCAGCGCGGGCTGGTGCTGATCGACCGTTCGGAGCTGTGGAAAGGACGTCCCGTCAAAGCCCTCACCGAGGGTCTGACGAAATCGGGCGGCCGGAACAACACCGGGCGGATTACCTCGCGTCGTCGCGGGGGTGGCGCCAAACGGCTCTACCGGATCGTCGATTTCAAGCGCAACAAGTTCGATGTGGCCGCCACCGTCGAGCGGATCGAGTACGATCCGAACCGGACGGCCTTCATCGCGCTGGTCAAATACGAAGATGGCGAGCAGGCCTATATCCTGGCGCCTCAGCGTCTGGCCGTCGGTGACAAGGTCATCGCCTCGGCCAAGGCCGACATCAAGCCGGGCAACGCGATGCCGTTCTCGGGCATGCCCATCGGTACCATCGTTCACAATATCGAACTCAAGCCGGGCAAGGGCGGCCAGATCGCACGCGCCGCGGGCACCTATGCCCAGTTCGTCGGCCGTGACGGCGGCTATGCGCAGATCCGCCTGAGCTCGGGCGAGCTGCGCCTGGTGCGCCAGGAATGCATGGCCTCCGTGGGTGCGGTGTCGAACCCCGACAACAGCAACCAGAATTTCGGCAAGGCCGGCCGGTCGCGTCACATGGGCAAGCGCCCGAGTGTCCGCGGCGTGGTCATGAACCCGATCGATCACCCCCATGGTGGTGGTGAGGGCCGGACATCGGGTGGTCGTCACCCGGTCACGCCCTGGGGCAAGCCGACCAAGGGTGCGCGCACCCGCAACAAGAACAAGGCGTCGCAGAAGCTGATCATCCGCTCGCGTCACGCCAAGAAAAAGGGCCGTTAACACATGAGCCGCTCTGTATGGAAAGGCCCCTTTGTCGATGCCTACGTGCTTAAGAAAGCCGAGGCAACGCGCGAAAGCGGGCGCAACGAAGTCATCAAGATCTGGTCGCGCCGCTCGACGATCCTGCCCCAGTTCGTGGGCCTGACGTTTGGCGTCTACAACGGTCAGAAGCATATCCCGGTCAACGTGACCGAGGACATGATTGGTCAGAAATTCGGCGAATACGCACCCACCCGGACCTATTACGGGCATGCGGCCGACAAGAAAGCGAAGCGGAAGTAAGTCATGGGCAAGGAAAAGAACCCCCGCCGCGTGGCTGACAACGAAGCGATGGCAAAGCTACGCATGCTTCGCACCAGCCCGCAGAAACTGAACCTCGTCGCCGCGATGATCCGTGGCAAGAAGGTCGACAAGGCACTGAACGATCTCACCTTCTCCAAGAAGCGGATCGCGCAGGACGTCAAGAAATGCCTGCAGTCGGCCATCGCCAATGCCGAGAACAACCACAACCTCGACGTCGATGAACTCATCGTGGCCGAGGCCTATGTGGGCAAGAACCTCGTGATGAAGCGCGGACGTCCGCGCGCCCGTGGCCGGTTCGGTCGCATCATGAAACCGTTCTCGGAACTCACCATCAAGGTGCGTGAAGTTGAGGAGCAAGCCTAATGGGTAACAAAGTCAATCCGATTGGCATGCGCCTGCAGGTGAACCGCACCTGGGACAGCCGCTGGTATGCCGACACCAAGGATTACGGTGATCTTCTGCTGGAAGATCTCGCCATGCGTGATTTCATCAAGAATGAGTGCAAGCAGGCCGGCATCAGCCGCGTGATCATCGAACGTCCGCACAAGAAGTGCCGTGTGACGATCCACACCGCGCGTCCGGGCGTGATTATCGGCAAGAAGGGCGCCGATATCGAAGGCCTGCGCAAGAAGCTGGCTAACATGACCGACAGCGAACTGCATCTCAACATCGTCGAGGTGCGCAAGCCGGAACTGGACGCGGCACTGGTGGGCGAAAGCATCGCACAGCAGCTAGAACGCCGGGTCAGCTTCCGCCGGGCCATGAAGCGCGCGGTGCAGAACGCCATGCGCATGGGTGCCCTTGGTATCCGGGTCAACGTCGCGGGCCGCCTTGGCGGGGCCGAGATCGCCCGGACCGAATGGTACCGCGAAGGCCGGGTGCCGCTTCATACGCTGCGTGCCGATATCGACTATGCCAATATCGAGGCGGAAACGCCGTATGGCATCATCGGCATCAAGGTCTGGATCTTCAAGGGCGAGATCATGGAACATGATCCGTCTGCGCGTGATCGCAAGGCGCAGGAACTGCAGGATGGTCCCGCGCCGCGTGGCGCCGGCGGCCGTCGCTGAGGAGGACTGAACAATGCTTCAACCAAAGCGCACCAAATTCCGCAAGATGCACAAGGGCCGGATCAAGGGTCTGGCCAAGGGCGGATCTGATCTGAACTTCGGGACCTATGGCCTCAAGGCCACGCAGCCCGAGCGCGTCACCGCGCGCCAGATCGAAGCCGCCCGTCGTGCCATGACGCGTCACATGAAACGTCAGGGCCGCGTGTGGATCCGTATCTTCCCGGACACGCCCGTTACCTCGAAGCCGACCGAGGTCCGGATGGGTAAGGGTAAGGGCTCGGTCGATTTCTGGGCCTGCAAGGTCAAGCCGGGCCGCGTGATGTTCGAGATCGACGGCGTCAGCGAAGGCATCGCGATGGAGGCCCTGCGCCTTGCCGCGATGAAACTGCCGGTGAAAACCCGCGTCGTGGTCCGCGAAGACTGGTAAGGTCATCCGCTTGCGAAGGACCACCGCGGGCCAGACCCCGGTGAAAACAAAGACCCCCCGTCGAGCAATCGGCGGGGGGTTTCTTTTTCCACGGACATTACAGAAATGTGGTTGCCCATAAGGTTTATGTCTGCCTGGAGCCCATTTCAACGGATGCTGCATCGCAAACGAAAGTCGGCTTCGGTGCGGTAAGCGCCGAGAAACGATCAGAAATCGATGATGGATTTGGCCTGATCGACAATCTCTCGAACGATTTCTTCGGCGCTCTGGACTTTGGTCACAAGGCCGACGCCTTGGCCTGACCACATGGGCAACGGCTCGATGTCACCCTCCAATTCAGAAAATGCTACGGCGCTGGCGTATCTTGGTATCTCGACGCCGTCAGGTCGTGTGGCGAGGATGTCTCCCTCACCGGGTCTGTGCCCGAGCGATGGCCGTCCGGCTGCCTCCCACATCCGAGAGGTGCTATTCTTTAGAGCTCTGTGAGGTGCGTTCGGCCAGACGAGGTCATAGAGATCGTCATAGTGCTCCGTATCGTTCTCGGATGCAGCGAGCAGGCGCTCCAAATAGATCGGGTGGGTCGGTGCTTCTTTGGCAGCGAGAAAACGGGTGCCGATCCAGACAGCGGAAGCACCGAGCGCCAGTGCAGCAGCAAGTCCCCGTCCGTCTGCTATGCCGCCTGCTGCGATAACCGGAAGCCCACCAACCGCGTCTGCCACAGCCGGGACAAGGGCCATTGTCGAAACTCTGCCTTCGACATGTCCCCCCGCCTCCCATCCCTGCGCGCAGATTGCATCCGCCCCACGGTCAACGGCTTCACGCGCTCCGTCAGATGTGCTGACGGTGAGTATAACCTTCACACCATGCGATTTCGCTCGTTCGACAAAGTTCCCCGAATTTCCCCAAAAGATGGAAACCACTTCGACGCCTTCCTCCAGACAGACATCAAGCTGCTCTTCGTTGCGGAAGTCCATATTCAGGTTCACGCCAAAAGGCTTGTCGGTCAGTTCCTTGATCCGCCGAATTTCCATCCTCATCTTGTCGGGACCATCGGTCCAGAGCGGGGCCAGCCCAAGTCCCCCCGCATTGCTTACGGCAGCAACCAGCTCCGGCGGTCCGACACGACCCATCGGCGCGAGGATGATTGGTTGAGTTACTCCAAATCGAGTGCAGAACGCATTTGCCATCTTTGCTCCCTCCGTAGGTAATGAGAACACTATCGGTAAAACTGCTTCACGCAACGAGAGGCTACTTTCGGTGAGGTCCTGATGCCGTGGTCGATTTGCACAAAGCTGACGTCTAGGCGAGTTTTTTGATGTAGGTCCGCTCGGTCCGCGACCCGGTCGTTGCTGAGGTCTTGGCGCCGGCCGGTATGGCAAGTGGTAGGCTGTCGTCGTGACTTGTCCGGTGTTTCGATCACGGCCAGACGCCATGCTCACCCGCCCAGGATCGCCCGCACCTGCCGGGCATAGCTGTCATAGCTCAGCACCGCCTTGTTGCCGGCCACCCCGTGATAGTAGCTGCGCCCCGAAGGTGTGGGCAGGCCGGCCCAGATCTTGGCGAGGTTCAGCATGAAGGCCTCTTGCGTGATCCCGCCCGTCCGCACCTTTGCGAAA
>JANSYB010000518.1 GCA_024742655.1 Paracoccaceae bacterium
CAACGTGGGCTATCACGCCGCCAAGTTCCTGCAGGAGGAAGACGGCTGCAAGGTGACCGCCATCATCGAACGCGATGGCGGGCTGATGGATGAAAACGGCCTCGACGTGGAGGAGATCCGCAACTGGATCGCCAAACATGGCGGAGTGGATGGCTATCCGTCGGGCAAGTATATCCGCGACGGGTCCAAGTATCTCGAACACGACTGCGACATCCTGATCCCGGCCGCGCTGGAAGGTGTGATCAACATGTCCAATGCCGAACGGATCATGGCCCCGCTGATCATCGAGGCTGCAAACGGCCCCGTGACCGCCGGCGCCGATCAGATCCTGCGCAAGAAGGGCACGGTGATCATCCCCGACATGTATGCCAACGCGGGGGGTGTCACGGTGTCCTATTTCGAATGGGTCAAGAACCTCAGCCACATCCGGTTTGGCCGGATGGGCCGCCGCCAGGAAGAGGCGCGCCACGAGTTGATCGTGCGCGAACTGGAACGGCTGGATGACCAGCTGGGCGATGCCTGGACCATGACCCCCGATTTCAAACGCAAGTACCTGCGCGGCGCGGGCGAACTGGAACTGGTGCGCTCGGGCCTGGATGACACGATGCGGATCGCCTACCAGGCCATGCGCGAGGTCTGGCACGAGCGCGAGGATGTCAGCGACCTGCGCACCGCGGCCTATCTCGTGGCGATCGACCGGGTCGCGGCCAGCTACCGCGCGCTTGGATTATGAGGCCGAAATGGCAGCGTTGGCCGCGACGCGTGGCCATTGCGCTGGGCCTGTTGGCCGCGCCGGCGGCAATCGCGGAACAACGGATATACGGCGAGGTCCGTCTTGAGGGCCTCGCTCATCCCACTTGGGGCGCGGGTGATCCGCTGGCCACGCCGGTCGTGTGCAACGTCAATGGCCCCGACGGGTGGCTGGCGGTCCGGTCCGGACCGGGCACGCAGCACGAGATCCGCCGTAAGCTGAAGCGGCTGGTCATCTTCGAAGTGAACAAGGACGAGCGTGTGGGCCCTTGGGTCAAGGTCTGGACGGCCTATCGTCTGACCGATGAAAACGGGCGCCGCATCGCCAGGAAATCCCTGCATGTCGAAGGTTGGGCGCATACCGGCTACCTGTGCAACTGGCGCTGGCGCTGACGACCGCAGACAGTGTCATGCAGAGCGAGGCAGGCTAGCGACGGGCCGTAGCCTCCGGATTGCGGCGACCGCCCATTGCCATTCCCGCCCGGACTTGGTTCAGTCGGGTGTGACGGGTTTCAAGGGAGTCGTTCATGCGCTTTTCGGGGTGGCGTGTTCTCAAAGAAGGGCTGACCGGCAACGCCGGCTGGCAGGCGCACTGGCGCGACGCCACGCCCCGGGATGCCTATGACGTTGTCATCATCGGCGGCGGCGGGCATGGCCTGTCGACGGCCTATTACCTGGCCCGGGAACACGGGATCACCAATGTCGCGGTGCTGGAAAAGGGGTATCTTGGCGGCGGCAATATCGGGCGCAACACCACCATCGTGCGCGCGAATTATTTCCTGCCGGGAAATTCGGAATTCTACTCGCACTCCCTGAAGCTCTGGGAGGGGCTGGAAGACGAGCTGAACTACAACGTCATGCATTCGCAGCGCGGCCAGATTGGCCTCTTTCATTCCGACGGGCAGCGCGACGCGGCGATCCGGCGGGGCAACGCGATCCGTAATCAGGGCGACGATGCCGAATTGCTGTCCGTGTCCGATCTCAGGCGCATCCTGCCCTACCTCGATTACGACCAGGGCCGCTTTCCCATCTATGGCGGGCTGTTGCAGCGCCGTGCGGGCACGGCCCGGCACGACGCGGTGGCCTGGGGCTATGCCCGCGGGGCCAGTGAGCGTGGCGTGGACCTGATCCAGAACTGCGAGGTGACGGGCATCGACATCGAGGATGGCGTGGTGCGAGGTGTGCAGACCACGCGTGGGGCAATCCGGGCCAAGAAGGTCGCGATCATCGTCGCGGGCCGCACCAGCCAGGTGGCCGCCATGGCCGGGATGCGCCTGCCGATCGAAAGCCATATCCTGCAGGCCTTTGTCACCGAGGGGCTGAAGCCGGTGATTGACCACGTTGTCAGTTTCGGCATGGGGCATTTCTATATCAGCCAGTCGGACAAGGGTGGGCTGGTCTTCGGTGGTGATCTCGACATGTATGCCTCCTACGCCGCGCGCGGCAATCTGCCGATGGTCGAGCATGTGATGGAGGCGGGCATGACCCTGATGCCGATGATCGGCAAGGCCCGTGTGCTGCGCAGTTGGGGCGGGATCATGGACATGACGCCCGACGGCAGCCCGGTCATCGACAAGACGCATATCGGGGGGCTCTATCTCGATTGCGGCTGGTGCTATGGCGGGTTCAAGGCGGTGCCCGGATCGGGCCATTGCATGGCGCATCTGGTGGCCACCGACCGCCCGCATGCGGCGGCGGCGAAATTCCGGCTGGACCGGTTCGCCACGGGCCGCGGCCTGATGGATGAAGAGGGAACCGGCGCGCAGCACAACCTGCACTGAGACGCATGGGGCGAGGGTGAGGATTTGAGTATTTCGGGAACGATGAAAGACCGGGCAAGGGGGAGGATGACATGAGGCTCACCTGCCCGATCTGCGGAGAGCGCGACCGGCGCGAATTCTACTATGCCGGGGCCGCCGTGGCG
>JANSYB010000642.1 GCA_024742655.1 Paracoccaceae bacterium
ATGCGGGCCGGGTTTTCCAGCGCGCCGGTGGCGGCCTGGAAGCGCAGGTTGAACTGCTCTTTCTTGAGATTGGCCAGCTCTTCGCGCAGCTGGTCAGGCGTTTTGTCACGCAGCTCTGCAGCGTTCATTTCCGTTTCCTTTTCAACATCACTGGCCGGCCCCTTGCGGGTCACCCTGATTCCAGTGGAGATCTTGATGAAGGCTGCCAGATACATGTCCTTGCGGGATATGGCAACCCCCCGTGTCGAAAACCGTCCCGACTATCAAAAACGGGCGGCACGAAGATGTCTTCATGCCGCCCACAAATCGATGCCCGGCTTATGCCAGGGCGATGTTCGTCGCGCTCTCGCGGCCGTCACGGCCGGCTTCCACGTCGAACGTCACCTTCTGGTCGTCCGCAAGGCCGGTCAGGCCGGCGCGTTCGATGGCAGAGATGTGAACGAACACGTCCTTGCCGCCAGTTTCAGGTGCGATGAAGCCGAAGCCTTTGGTTGCGTTGAACCATTTTACTGTGCCATTGGCCATTGTCGTAGTCTCCTAGATATCTGTTGCCCGCGTCAGTGCGGCAACCCGGCGTAGTCGGTCTTAATCGAAGGACTGAACGCCGTTTGAAGGGAGACAGAAGGTCGACATAGAATAACGTTGCCCGCCGCGTATGCGCCAGATCAGACGATATAGCAAGGGTTATTTCCGTCCCTGTGACGATCCGGCACGCAGACCTCAGGCCTTTCCGGCCTCCTTGGTGGCGGGCGCGGCCTCTGCCTCGGGGGCCGGCTTGGTTGCGTCAGCCTTTGCAGCGGCCTGGCGTCGTTGTTGTTCTTTTGAAAGCATATCGTTGAAAGACATTTGGTGTCCTTTTTCGGAAGAGAAGGCTCGGGCTAGGCCCACACGGAACGCGATGGCCTAGAGCCAGACGAACGCGACCCACACGAACGCAACCGCAAGGGCGATCGCCACAAGGCGCGGCGTGCGCCCGCTGGCGCGAAAGATCGCCCGCTCCGACTTGATCCGCGCGCCCAACGCGTCGTTCAGCGGTTTCTTGTCCAAGGGGATGCCTCCTTTGCCGCGTCCTTGCGAACACGGTGTGAATGCTACTGTTCCTGACAGGCCATGGAGGGATCACGGTCGGCAGCATTGCGGCGGTGATCTCGACGATCCACCCCCGACGCCTAAAGACTGCGGCGGCCTGTGTCAATCACGACGCCGATGCGCCCTGCCGCCCTAGCCCCAGGCGTAATTGAAACTGACCGAGATCCGATCGTCTTCGTCCATGTTCATGGGCACCTCGTGGCGCAGCCAGCTTTCCCACAGCAGCACGTCACCGGCCTGCGGGCCGGGATAGATGAAGGACCGCAACTCCTCTCGGGCGTCCTTGCGCCGGACCGGGGCAGCCATCATCATCGCGTGGCGCGGATCTTCCAGCTTGATCGAGCTGGCGCCGGGCGGCACCCGGACATAGGTGGTGCCCGAAATCACCGAATGCGGATGGATATGCGACGAATGCGTGCCGCCCTCGGGCAGGATGTTGATCCAGATATCCTCAAGCTTCAGCGGACGTCCGTCGAGATCGAATTCCAGATCCTCGGCAAAGGCCGCGACATGCGCATCGAGCGCCTTGACCAGATCCGCGAAGATCGGAAAGCGCCAGCCCAGATCGGTCAGCGACGCATAGGAGGTGTAGCCCGGATAGCCGTTTGCCTCGCACCATGCCTGCCCCGCCTCGTCATCCCCCGCGATCGAATAGCACGACGCCTCGAGTTCGGCCGTGTCGATGACAGGATCATGCTCGGAGAGCGGCGCGTGGTAGAGACGGGTCACGAAGAGGGATTTCAGATTGGCCATGGCCGCGTCTTAGCCCCTGCCCCGCCCCCTGCAAAGGGGTTTGCCGGGCCGTCGGCAAGAATTTCTTCAACTCTTTTGCCCATGATAGGCCCGACGCACCAGAAAGGGGCAGGACAGCAGGATGGTATTGAGCAGGCTCGCGGCCTTGTTGGTCGCAACCGGCACGGCGGTGG
>JANSYB010000654.1 GCA_024742655.1 Paracoccaceae bacterium
AACCGGTCGGGATCGGCCAGTTCATGCACGCTGTCGCGGATATCCTCGAACAGCTTGCCGGTGACCAGCGTTTCGGAATTGAACGGCACGTAGCCCACCGACCGCCGCGCACCGTAAAAATGGCTGACGAAGGTCAGGCCGTAGACGCAGCAGGCCGAGCCCGACAGGACCGTGGCCACTCGTTTCATCCGCAGGCCCACACGCAAGCTACCAAAAGCGGGACACATGCTTTGCGGCTTGTCGTGCGGGCCCTGCGGGTAGTCACGCGCATAACGCTCCAACAAGTCGGATTGCCCTGCCATGCGCGCAGCTACTTCCATCTCCTTGCCCGAATGACAGCCAAGTCCCGGATCACCCGTCAGTGCCGGGGCATCCTCGGTCGGCTTGCCCCGGATCACTTCGGCGGCGCCGGCGTCGTCATATGTGACTTCGTCGCTCATGCCGTTCCCTTGGGATGATTGGTGTCGTCCGCCTGCCGGATATCCTGCAGAAGACGTTTAATCTGGTCGGGCCGCGCCGTGGCGATCAGGCGCTTCACCTCGGCCAGCTTAGTGTCGAAAGACGGCTCATGCTTCGTCATAGACCACCTCCAGGCTTTCCTTGGGCTTGGCGTTCTTGCCGCGCATGTCGGCATCCGTTGCCGGCTCCAGCTCGATCCCGGCCCCGGTTTCGGAGCCGTCGAACAGCGCCAGCAACCCATCCTGATCCAGCGGCGCGGGCCGCACGGGCGGCGCACCGGACACGGCCTCGGCCAGACCGGCGAAAAGGTCGCCCCACTGGCTTTTGGAGGTGCCGACGATCTGGTAATTGGCGGATTTCTTGCGCAGGTCGTCGTCCTGCGGAATGGCGGCCAGCACGGGAATGTCCACTGCCTTGGCAAAGGCCTGCGCCTCTCCGGAATGGTCGTCCTTGTTGATGACCAGACCCGCGACACCCACGTTGCCGCCCAGCTTGCGGAAATATTCCACCGCCGAGCACACGTTGTTGGCCACGTAAAGCGATTGCAGGTCGTTCGACGCGACAAGGATCACCTTCTGTGCCATGTCGCGCGCAATCGGCAGACCGAACCCGCCGCAGACCACGTCGCCCAGGAAATCCAGCAGGACGTAATCGAAATCCCAGTCATGGAAGCCCAGCTTTTCCAGCAGTTCGAACCCGTGGATGATGCCGCGCCCGCCACAGCCGCGCCCCACCTCGGGGCCGCCCAGCTCCATCGCGAAGACACCGCCGCGCTTGAAACACACGTCGCCGATCTGAACCTGCTCACCGGCGAGGTTCTTCTTGGTCGAGGTCTCGATGATCGTGGGGCACGCCTTGCCGCCGAACAGCAGGCTGGTGGTGTCCGACTTGGGATCACAGCCGATCAGCAGAACGCGCTTGCCCTGCTCGGCCATCATGTGGCTGAGATTGGCCAGGGTAAAGCTTTTGCCGATCCCGCCCTTGCCATAAATGGCGATGATCTGGGTCTTGCTGGTGGGCTCCGACTGGGGCA
Organism: Paracoccaceae bacterium; assembly: GCA_024742655.1. Taxonomy (GTDB): domain Bacteria; phylum Pseudomonadota; class Alphaproteobacteria; order Rhodobacterales; family Rhodobacteraceae; genus Roseovarius. The sequence goes on from JANSYB010000654.1 coordinate 1,493, forward strand.
CTTCCAGTGTCGGCTCTTCCGACGCCTCGTCGCGCAGGCGCTGGTCAAAATCTTTCAGATTGGGTACATCGTCCTTCACGCCGCGTCCTTCCAGTTAAGTATCATTTTAAGACAGTCGGGATTTTCGAATGCCGTCTGGTAGGCGGTTGTCGCCTCTTGGGCCGGTACGCTGTGGGTGATCAGGCCACCCATGCTGAGCGCGCCACTGTCGATCAGCGCGCTGACGGCCGTCAGATCATCGCGCGCCCATTCCGCCGCGACCCGCAGGCGGGCCTCGCGCATGAAGGCGGGCGGAAAGGCAAAGCTGAGCCCCTCGGGATAGAAACCGGCCAGTACGATTTCGCCGCCGCGCGTCAGGCGGCCGATCAGGTCGTTCAGGATCGCGGCATTGCCAGAGGCATCGTAGATCGCGCCATAGTCACGGCGCGGATCGTCGGCCGGGTCGATCACCTCGTATCCCTGCGCG
>JANSYB010000742.1 GCA_024742655.1 Paracoccaceae bacterium
GCGATCGCCGGCGGCGCGGCCTTCGCAAGCCTGACCTTCCTGCCGCGTCTGGAATACCTGCCCGAGGGCAATCGCAACCTCGTCTTCGGCCTCATCATTCCGCCGCCCGGTTACAACCTCGATACGACGCAAACCATCGCCGAGCGGATCGAGACCGTCGCCCGCCCGCTGTGGGAGGCCGGGCCGGAGACCGAGACCGCAGACGGTGTGCCGACGATCGACAACTTCTTCTTTGTCGCCACGCCGGGCAATTCCTTCGTCGGGGCCAGCGCCCGGGACGGGGCCCGCGCCGGCGAGCTGATCCCGGTCCTGTCGCGCCCGATCTTTGCAGAGCCGGGCACCTTCGGCTTCATGACGCAGCCGTCGCTGTTCGGTCGTGGTGTCGGTGGCGGGCGCGCCATCGAACTCAACGTGTCAGGGCAGGATCTGAATGAAATCCTTGCGGTGGCCGGACAGGCCGCCGGCATGGTCAGCGGGCTTCTTCCGCGGTCCGAAGGTCATCAGTTCCGACCCATTCCCGGTCTTGAACTGGGCGCGCCCGAGGTGCGTCTGATCCCCGACCGTCAACGCCTCGCCGATGCCGGGCTGGACAGTTCCGGACTGGCCGCAACGGTGGATGCCTTCAATGACGGGCTGCGCGTGGCGGAGGTGACCGTGGGCGCGGAGCGCATCAACCTCATGCTGATGGGCGACAGGTCGGTTCAAAGCGCCTTGCGCACGCAGGATGTGGGGAACTACCCGGTGGTGACGCCGAATGGACAGATCTTGCCCGTGTCCGCCTTGGCCGACGTGGTGCTGACCGCCGGCCCGACCGAGATCCGGCACAGGGATCGCCTGCGCACCGTGACACTGGAAATCCGTCCCTCGGACGCGATGCCGCTGGAGGCGGCGGTGGACCTGCTGGAAACCCAGGTCGTGGACGTGCTCGAGGCGCAGGGATTGCCGGGCGATATTCGCTTGACCGTCTCGGGCACGGCCGATCAGCTCAGCCAGACCTGGAACGCGATCCAGATCAATCTGGTGGTCGCGCTGATCATCGTGTTCCTTGTCATGGCGATCCTGTTCGAAAGCTTCGTTCTGCCACTGGTAATCCTGATTGCCGTGCCCGTTGCGGCGGCAGGGGGTGTCGGCGGGCTGGCCTTGCTCAACCTTTACCAGACACAGCCGATGGATATGCTGACGCTATTGGGCTTCGTGATCCTTGTCGGCATCGTGGTCAATAACGCCATCCTGATCGTGCACCAGTCTCTTTATCATTTGCGGCACGATCGCATGACGCCCGTTGATGCGATCGAAGAGGCAACCAGAAACCGTATTCGCCCGATCTTCATGTCGACCTTGACGTCCGTGATGGGCATGCTGCCGCTCATCACGTTTCCCGGCGAAGGCTCCGAGCTTTATCGCGGTCTTGGTGCCGTGGTGGTGGGGGGATTGTCCATGTCAGCCTTCCTGACCATGTTGACCGTGCCCCCGTTGCTGCGTCTGTGCCTTCGCCCCGAACACGATACC
>JANSYB010000453.1 GCA_024742655.1 Paracoccaceae bacterium
ATGGGGCGCACCCGCCGCGCGTGGTGATGCTCGACCGGGTGACCGACCCGCATAACGTGGGCGCGATCCTGCGCTCGGCGGAGGTGTTCGGCGCCTGCGCCGTCATTGCCCCGCGCCATCATTCCGCGCCCGAAACCGGCGCGTTGGCCAAGACCGCCAGCGGCGCGCTGGAGCGTCAGCCCTATCTGCGAATCCGCAACCTTGCCGATGGGATCGCGGTGCTGCAGGGGATGGGGTATCTGGTGCTGGGTCTTGATGGCGAGGCCGAAGAGACGATCGAACAGGCGCTTGAGGGGCTGCGCGACCGGGCCGTGGCGCTTGTGCTGGGGGCCGAGGGCCCCGGATTGCGTCAGAAAACGCGCGAGACCTGCGACAAATTGGTGCGGATCGGGTTTTCCGGCGATTTCGGCTCGCTCAACGTCTCCAATGCCGCCGCCGTGGCCCTATATGCATCAAAGTGCTGAGGCAAAGGGGTGCAATGGCACAGAAAATCGCAACCTGCAGTTACTGTGGCACCCGCGCCGCGCTGGTCTTTGACAAGGGCCTGCACGAGTTGACGTGCCGGGCTTGCGGCGCGCCCCTGCACGAGATGAAATCTCTGCCGCAACAGCCTGATAAAAAGCGCAAAAAGGTCAAGCACGCCACGTCGCCAAGGCCGCGTGCCACCTATGAGGAGCCGCGCGGCGAATGGCGTGACTGGCCCGCGCGCAAGCGCAAGAAGCGCCGCAAACCGATAGCGCGGCGCATGCTCGAGGAAATCTGGGACGTGGTCGAGGACATTTTCGATTGATCCGGGGGCAGGCGTTCTCGTCGATTAACCAAATGTTCACACATTGTTTACAGCCTCTTTATATTCTGAGTCCGGTTCCTATCTACTGAACCAGAAGCGTTGGTACGGAACACCGATGCTTCTCTTCACTGTCCCTCGTTCCGCGACTGGCGCCCGGGCTTACCCGGGCGCTTTTTTCTTGTCGGGAAACCGGGTAAGGCGGTCACATGATGGAACAGTATTCAGATTCATTCCTGCGCAAGATTCTGACCCGAACCAAGCGCATCGCGATCGTGGGCGTGTCGATGAATGACGTGCGGCCCAGTTTTTACGTGGCCCGGTATCTCAGGCTCAAGGGATTCGATGTGATCCCGGTCAATCCCGGTCATGCGGGCAAGACGGCCTTTGGCGGCACCGTTGTGGCCTCGTTGTCGGAAATCGAGGGCGGGGTCGACATGGTCGATATCTTTCGCCGCTCCGAACATGTTGCGCCCATCGTGGATGAGGCGCTGAACGTCTTTCCCGATTTGCAGACGATCTGGATGCAGATCGGTGTGCAGAATGACGAGGCGGCGCGGGCCGCGCGGGCGCGTGGGCTTGACGTGGTGATGAACCGTTGCCCCAAGATCGAGTATCAGCGCCTGTTCGGAGAGCTGCGCATGGGCGGATTCAACACCGGCGTGATATCCTCGAAGCTGTAAGGGGCGCTGCCCCTCTTGGCCCGTTGGGCCAATTCACCCCGAGGTATTTTTCGCCAGATGAAAAGGGGCGGGTCAGCCGCTGGCGATATCGGCGGCGATGCGCATTTCGCGCAGGGGTTTGACGATTTCGATGGCGCGCTGATAGGTCGGGTGGGCCTTGTAGGCGGCCAGCGCCGCGTCGTCGTCGAATTCCGCGTAGACCACCAGGTCGACCTCCGCTCCGGTCAGGCGGTCGGCATGCAGGTTGCGGCCGACCTCGAAATGGCGGACGTGGGGGATCGTGCCGAGCGTGTTCAGACCGGCCTCGATCCGGGGCAGGTCGGCGGGATCGCGGGCGGTGAAAAAGACGATATGGCGGATCATTTCTTGCGCGCGGCCTTTTCTGCCAGCCCGGACTTCGCGGTGCGCTTTTCCAGCTCGGCCATGACATCGGCCACGCGCACGCCGCGTGATTGCAGCATCACGGTGAAATGAAACAGCACGTCCGCGGCCTCGGAGATCAGCGCGGACTTGTCGTTGCGCGTGGCCTCGATGATGGCCTCGACGGCCTCTTCGCCGAATTTCTGGGCCACCTTTTCGGGGCCCTTGGCCATCAGCTTGGCCGTCCAGCTTTTGTCCGGTGCGGCCTTGGCCCGGGCGGTGATGATCTTTTCCAGTTCTTCGAGGGTCATGCGCCTGTCCTCATGGGGATGCCGGCGGCGGCCATATGGGCCTTGGCCTCGGCAATGGTGTAGTCGCCAAAGTGAAAGATCGAGGCGGCCAGAACGGCAGACGCGCCGCCCCGGGTGACGCCCTCGACAAGGTGATCGAGCGTGCCGACCCCGCCCGAGGCGATCACCGGGATCGAAACCGCGTCCGAGATCGCGCGGGTCAGCGGCAGGTTGAAGCCTGCCCGCGTGCCGTCGCGGTCCATCGAGGTCAGCAGGATCTCGCCCGCGCCCTTGGATTCGACCAGCTTGGCGAACTCCACCGCGTCGATGCCCGTGGGTTTGCGCCCGCCATGGGTGAAGATTTCCCATTTGCCCGGTGCGACCGTCTTGGCGTCGATGGCCACGACGATGCACTGGCTGCCGAACTGGTCGGCGGCCTCGCGCACCACGTCGGGATTGGCCACGGCGGCGGAGTTGAAGCTGACCTTGTCGGCGCCCGCCAGCAGCAGGGCGCGCACATCCTCGACCGAGCGTACGCCGCCGCCCACGGTCAGCGGGATGTAGCATTGCTCGGCCGTACGCGTGACCACGTCCAGCATGACGCCGCGGTTTTCATGGGTGGCGTGGATATCGAGGAAACACAGCTCATCTGCGCCGGCCGCGTCATAGGCGCGCGCGGCATCCACCGGATCCCCCGCATCGCGCAGATCGACGAAATTCACGCCCTTGACCACGCGGCCGTCGGCGACATCGAGGCAGGGAATGATGCGGGTCTTGAGCATGGGATTGCCATTGTCACAGTTCTCACGCGTTTGTTTATGGGCATTTGTCATGACATGCCAGAGGATGCGACCAAAGGATTTTGCAATTCGGAGATTTGTTATGAAGCGGTTGGTAATGGCGTCTGTTCTGGGGCTGTTGGCGGGGGGCGCGGGCGCGTCGGAAGATGACATCCTGAAGGTGAAGGCCGCGGGCGATGTGCCTGCCACGATGGACGCGCTTGAGGCGGCCGTCGAGGGGGCGGGGGCCA
>JANSYB010000631.1 GCA_024742655.1 Paracoccaceae bacterium
ACGCCATAGCCGCACAACACGCAGGTTGCCCGCCATGAGCGCGCGCTTTCGTGGTCATACCGTGACGCGGGGGGCGGTCAACTGGCGCCGGTCATGCCATAAGGAACAAGTTGCAGACCCATGCGCCCTGCAAGCCCCTCAGCGCTGACAGGTTTCATGGTTCGGGTTGCGCCAGACCTCTGTTTCGATCCGGGGCAGGGGCGCGTGGCCCAGAATGTCATCGCTCAGTTTTTCCGCCAGCATGATCGTGGGGGCATTTGTGTTGCCATTCGTCACGAAAGGCATGATCGACGCATCCACGACCCGAAGACCGGACATACCGTGAACCCGTCCGCGGGCATCGACAACGGCACCCTTGTCGGTCTCGGCCCCCATGCGCGCGGTACAAGACAGGTGCCATTGCGTGGTCGTGTGCGTAGTCAGCAGGGCATCGAGTTCCGCATCCGATTGCGCCGCCGTGCCGGGGAATATCTCATCGCCCTTGAGGCCGGAGAACGCGGGTTGTTCGACAAGTTCGCGCACCAGCCGGATGCCCTTGCGCATCAGAGCGCGGTCACGGCTGTCCTTGAGATAGTTCACCAGGATACGCGGCGGCGCCGAAGGATCGGCACTGCGCAGCCGCAATTCACCGCGGCTATGCGCCCGCATGAGGCCGACATGGATCTGAAACGCGTGCTTTTTCAAGGGCTCCCATGTGGCGTCGTCGACCGCGATTGGCGAAATGATGATCTGAAGGTCCGGATATTCCACCCCTGCGCCGGACCTGACGCAGGCGACCGCCTCGAAAAGATTTGAGGCCACGATGCCGCGCCGTGTCAGAAACCATTGAAGACCCGCCGCGATTTTCGCCAGCGGCTTTGTCTTGGGCCAGAATGATACCGGTTTCAGGCAGTCGTATTTCAGTACGAAATCGGGGTGATCGTTCAGGTTCTGACCGACACCGGGCAGGTCATGACGGACCTCGATGCCCATGTCCTGCAAATGGTCGGCCGGGCCGATACCGGACAGCATGAGAATATGAGGGGAGCCGACCGCGCCCGCGCTCAGGATCACCTCGCGTCGCGCGCGCGCCGTCACCATCGTGCCCGTGCCGTCCTTGTAGGCGACGCCGGTGGCCCTTGTTCCGTCAAAGACAAGGTGCTGGACCTGTGCATGGGTCCGGATTTCCAGGTTGGCGCGCTTGCGCGCCGGATCGAGATAGGCGCGCGCCGTGCTCCAGCGTTTGCCCCGAAAGACGGTGCGATCCGAGACGCCGAACCCTTCCTGACGTTGGCCGCTGAGATCGTGGGTCATGGGATAGCCTGCGTCTTCCCCAGCCTTGAGAAAGGCCAGCGTCAAGGGATCCTGCGGTTGGGCGCGATGCACGTGCAACGGCCCGTCGCCACCGCGAAACGCATCCGCACCGCCGCCATAGGTTTCCATTCGCTTGAAGTAGGGCAGGACGTCGGCATAGCCCCAACCGTCGCATCCGGCCTGCCGCCAGCCTTCGTAATCCAGCGCGTGCCCGCGGATGAACACCATCCCGTTGATCGAAGAAGAGCCACCCAACGTCTTGCCGCGATCATGCTGGATCTGCCGGCCGTTGAGTTCCGGCTCCGGTTCGCCCTGGAAGGCCCAGTTGTGTTTGGTGCTCCTGAGATTGGACAGTACGGCCGCCGGCATCCTCAGCGACAGCCCGTTATCCTCGGGCCCGGCTTCCAGAAGCAGGACGCTGGTTCTGCCATCACTGCTGAGCCTGTTGGCCAGTACGCACCCGGCCGAACCGGCGCCCACGATCACAAAGTCATAATTCATTCGCACATCCCCGGCGCAGGCTTAGGACTTGTCTGAATCGCACGCCGATTTCGTCGGCAGGCGGCCTGAACATTCTGTGGGTCACGGCGATCTGCTTTCTTCTTTCCGAGGTCAGGCGGCTCTCCACCCGGTCTTGGCCGCGGTGGCCCCCGAAAGGGCCACCGCGCCTTGGCACGCAAGCGGTGCGGTGCGGGAGGAAACTACACCATCCACCAGCGTTCCATGATGCGACGACCGTCGAAGCCACGCACCCACGAA
>JANSYB010000546.1 GCA_024742655.1 Paracoccaceae bacterium
ACCACATCGCCCATCAACTTGGTAAAGAGGTCATCCGCCTCGGCCACATCATCGATCTTGACCTGCAAGAGCGTCCGCGCCTCGGGGTCGAGCGTCGTTTCCCAAAGCTGATTTGGGTTCATCTCGCCCAGCCCCTTGTATCGCTGAAGCGCAAGACCCTTCTCTCCCTCTTTCAGGATGGCATCGAGCAGGTCGAGCGGTCCGTAGATGTTCTGGGCCCGCTCCTTGCGATGCAGGGTTGCCGGTCGTGTGTAGACGTCGCGCAAGGCGTCTGTCATCTGACTGAGTCGCCGCGCCTCGCCGCCCCGCAGGATCGGCCCATCCAGTGTGCGCACTTCTTCCACGCCGCGAACCATCCGGGTCAGGCGAATACCGTGGTCCTGTGTCGGACGCCCCTGCCAGCCGCGTTCATATTCCAGCGCGATCAGGTCAAGCCGCTCTGCCACGGCGTCCGCCACACCTTGCAGATCGGCATCGACACGTCCGGCCACGAAAGCTTCGGCAATCGCGGCCTGCTCAAGGATGTGCCGAGGATAATGGGTCGGGAAGGCATCGAGGATACGTTTGGTCTGACGCGCCTCATCAACCACACGGACAAGATCCTGCCCAAAGATCTCCTCACCCGTGGCAAGGCGCAACACGGCATCTTCGGTGCCCTGCTGGATGAGGTAATCCTGCATTGCCGCCTCATCCTTGAGATACACTTCCGACTTGCCACGCGATACCTTGTAAAGCGGTGGCTGTGCTATGTAGAGGTACCCGCCCTCGATCAGTTCCGGCATCTGCCGGTAGAAGAAGGTCAGAAGCAGTGTTCTGATATGGGCGCCGTCCACATCGGCATCCGTCATGATGATGATCTTGTGATAGCGCAACTTGGAAATGTCGAACTCGTCCCGCCCGATCCCGGTGCCCAGCGCCATCACCATGTTGCCGATTTCCTGACTGCCGAGCATTCGGTCGAATCGGGCCCGCTCCACGTTCAGGATCTTGCCTTTCAACGGCAAGATCGCCTGCGTGGCACGATCACGGCCCGTCTGGGCGGATCCGCCGGCGCTGTCACCCTCGACGAGGAATATCTCGGTATTGGCCGGGTTCTTGTCAGAACAATCCTTCAGCTTGCTGCTCAGGAAGTTCATATCCATCGGATTTTTCCGACGGGTCAGTTCGCGGGCCTTGCGGGCCGCCTCCCGGGCCAGCGCCGCTTCGACGATCTTGCCAACGATCATCCTGGCCTCGTTGGGGTTCTCCTCGAACCACTCGCTCAGCTTTTCGTTCACCAGGCCCTCGACCGCCGGGCGCACCTCGGAGGACACCAGCTTGTCCTTGGTCTGGCTTGAGAACTTGGGATCCGGCACCTTGACGGACAGAACACAGGTCAGCCCCTCGCGGGCATCGTCCCCGGTAAACGTAACCTTCTCGCGCTTGGCGATACCGCTTTCCTGGGCGTATTTCTGTAACACGCGGGTCAGAGCACCGCGAAACCCAGCCAGGTGCGTGCCGCCGTCGCGCTGCGGAATGTTGTTCGTGAACGGCAGAACGGTCTCGTGGTAACTGTCGTTCCACCACATCGCCACCTCGACGCCGATCTCGTCGCGCTCTCCGGTAACGAAGATCGGATCCGGCATCAGGGGCGACTTGTGCCGATCGAGGTAGCGGACGAACTCCTGGACCCCGCCATCGTAATGCAGTTCGGACACAAGCGGCTCGGCCGGGCGCTCATCGCGCAGAATGATCCGTACGCCAGAATTCAGGAAAGCCAGTTCGCGCAACCGTTTTTCAAGCGTATCGAAGCTATACTCAAGGTTCGAAAACGTGTTGGTCGACGCAAGGAACCGCACCTCGGTGCCGCGCTTGCCGTCCGCGTCGCCCACGACCTTGAGGTGCTCGACGGTCTCGCCGCCCTCGAACCGGGCGACATGCTCCTTGCCATTGCGCCATACGCGCAGTTCAAGCCAATCCGAAAGGGCGTTCACGACCGATACACCCACGCCGTGCAGACCGCCCGAAACCTTGTAGGAATTGCTGTCGAACTTACCGCCGGCATGCAGCTGGGTCATGATGACCTCGGCGGCGGAAACGCCTTCTTCCTCGTGCATTTCGACGGGGATGCCGCGGCCGTTGTCACTGACCGAAATGGAGTTATCCCTGTGAATCGTGACCGTGACCGCATCCGCGTGACCGGCCAGCGCCTCGTCGATACCGTTATCGACGACCTCATAGACCATGTGATGCAGGCCCGAGCCGTCATCGGTGTCGCCGATATACATGCCGGGCCGTTTTCGAACGGCCTCCAACCCCTTGAGAACCTTGATGGAATCGGCGCCATACTCTTCGGGCACCGCTGCTGCTTCCGCCATGCACGTCTTCCTTTTTAATTTTGTCATTTTATACGATTTTCTGGGGGTGTTGTCACGCAATCACCACAAGATTTTGTGGTTTGAACAGGGGGCGTGACACCCCGGTTCCATGGCCGGAGACAGGACCTGGATTTTG
>JANSYB010000474.1 GCA_024742655.1 Paracoccaceae bacterium
AAGAACCGCCATTGCACATCGCCACGGATGAAATGCGCGGATTGAAGCGCCAGCAGGACAACCGCGCCCGCCAGCACCGGGTAGCGCGCCCGGATCACCAGCGCCATGAAGGGCCGGAACAGGGTCTCGCGCAGCCACACGAAACCCCGGTTCACCGTGCGGCTGGGCCAGTCATACCAGTGCTTTTTCGCCGAATGGGCCAGCGCGTGCGACATGTGGTTGGGCAGGATCAGGAAGCATTCCACCAGTGACGCGGTCAGGACCACGATCACGGTGAACGGAATGTCGATGATCAGATCGCCGAACCGCCCGCCAATGGCGACAAGCCCGAAAAAGGCGATCAGGGTGGTCAGCGTGGCTGAAAAGACCGGCAGTGCCATGCGTCGGGCGGCGCGTTCGGCGGCCACGACCGGGGCCTCGCCGTATTTGCGCACCCGCGCATCGGCGTGTTCGCCCACGACGATGGCGTCATCCACCACGATCCCCAGCGTGATGATCAGCGCGAAAAGCGAGATCATGTTGATCGTCAGCCCGCCCATGTACATCAGGGCGATCGTCGCCATCATCGCCACCGGGATGCCCGCGGCCACCCAGAACGCGGTGCGCGCGTTCAGAAACAGGAACAGCAGCCCCACCACCAGCGCCAGCCCGGTCAAGCCGTTGTCGATCAGCATGTCCAGACGGCCCGAAATCGCCTCGGAGCGTGTCCGGATGAGAGAGATATCCACCCCTTCGGGCAGGGTTTCCTGCATCTGGGCGGCGATCTCCTCGACCTGTTCCTGGATGCGGATCGCATCCCCCTGGGCAGAACGGTCCACCCGCACCGACATGGCCGGGTCGTCGCCGACGAAGTAACTTCGCTCACGCGTGATGCCCTCGACCCGGACGGTGGCCACGTCCCCGATCGTCAGTTTCGAGCCGTCCGGGTTCGACCGTAGCGTGATATCCGCGATCTGATCGGTGGCCCGTTTTTCAACGCCGATGCGGATGCGGGTCGAGATGCCCGACAGGTCGCCCGCGGGGTCGGCCTCGGCCTCCTCGGCGATCGACTCGGCGATCCGGGCCATGGTGATGTCATGCGCGATCAGGTTGGTCGAGGGCACCTCGATCACGGTTTGCGGTGCGGCCACTCCGCGCACCGTGGTGCGCGTCACCCCGGCGTTATAGAGGCGTGTCACCAGTTCATCGGTGAACTGGCCCAGTTGCCGCGTCGCCACCGGGCCGGTGATCACCAAATCCGTGACCCGGTCGCGCCACGCGCCGCGCGTGACCTCGGGCTCCTCGGCGTCCTCGGGCAGATCGGTGACCGCGTCCACGGCGGCCTGAACGTCATCGGCGGCGCGGGCCATTTCCCAGCCGGGCTCGAATTCCATCAGGATGCTGGCGCGTTCCTCGCGGCTGGTGGCCGCCGTGGTGGCCACGCCGTCCACCGACAACAGCGCGGGCTCCAGCACCTGAACGATGGCGGAATCCACATCCTCCGCACTGGCCCCTGTCCAGACGACCGAGACTGTCACATTATCGACGATCACGTCGGGAAAGAACTGCGCGCGCATCCGCGGCATCGCGGCCAGGCCCAGAATGATCAGGACCAGCAATAGCAGGTTTGCCGCCGTCTTGTGGCGGGTGAAATAGGAGATCAGGCCACCGGCTGGTTCCGGCAGGGTGCGGGCCATGCCCTAGCCCCCCATGCGGCGTTCAAGCCGCTCGACCACAGCGGCAGGCACGGCGGGCTGGCTCAGCTGGCCCAGCAGGCGTTGCCGGACGGCCTCGGGCATCTCGGTGCTGGCCTCGACAAAGGCCCGCAGGCGCGCGCGGCGATCCTCGCTCAGCTCGAGCACCGGGTCCTTGGCTGTCGCCTCGGCGCCGTCGGCCGCACGCAGGCGGCGCACCTTGATCCCCGCCCCCAGAAGCGGGCTGCGTTCGGCGACAACGTCCAGACCGCCGAGCGCATCGCTGGCGACAAGCACGTCGTTGCCCTGACGCCGCAGCAACGTCACGGGATGCTCTCGCAGGCGGTCCTCGGCGGTGAGCACCAGAACGCTGCCATCCGGGCCGAGTGCACTGGCCGGCAGGCGGATCACGTCGTCGACCGGTGGCTCTGTCACCTCGACCGTCACGAAGTCACCGGGTTTGAGGCCACGCGCGTTGTCCAGCCGCGCAAAGATGAGCCGCCCGGTTTCGCCCTCGCCGACACTGGCGCTGTCGCGGGTTATCCGGCCGGTTGTCTCGATCTGTGTGCCGTAGGTTTCAAGGATCACGCGGACCGGGGCGGCCATCAATTGCCCCTCGTCATCCAGCAGGCGGGCATATTGCCCGGTCGAGATTCGGAACGACACGTCGAGCGCGTCCGGGTCGACCAGTTCGGCCAGTCTTTCACTGGGCGACACCAGACGCCCCTGAACGACCGACACATCGCGCAGCGTGCCCGAAAACTGCGCCGTGATGCGGGTATCGTCCAGCCGCTGCTGCGCCTCGGCGAGATCGACGCGGGCGCGCGACAGGCGCGTCGCGGCCTGATCAACGCGGGCCTCGGCCGTGGCGACGGCCTGCCGACGGGACAGTACCGACTGGCGGGCCTGTGCCGCGTCCAGTTCGGCGGCTTCAACGGCGGCGGCGGTGCCGACGCCGCGGTCTTCGAGATCGATCTGGCGTTGATAGGCCCTTGTGCGCAGCTCGGCCTGTTCGCGCGCGGCTGTGAGTTCGTCGCGCGCCAGTTCAAGTGCGCGGTTGGCCTCGCGCTGTTCGGCCTCGGCATCGGTCAGGTCGCTACGCGCGCGGTCAAGGGCGAATTGGGCATCAGACGGATCGGTTCGCGCCAGAAGTTGACCCGCGCGCACCCGCCCGCCATCCTCGAAACTGCCCGACAGTTCCACCAGCGTGCCACCGGTCTTGGCGCGCACCTCCAGCGTGCGGCGGCTTTCGACCTCTCCGTAGGCGATCAGGACCGGGGTTTCGCGCCCCGCACTG
>JANSYB010000071.1 GCA_024742655.1 Paracoccaceae bacterium
GTGGGAGGTGAGGGTTCCATCATACATCTTATCAAACTAGTCTTGTGGGTTATGGGGCGCGGGGCGTCGTCATTCAAGGGATGCGGGCATGAATGTGCAAGGACTGGGCGATCTGGATACACCTGTGCTGCTTTTCGGCGGACCGTATTCGAATTTGCAGGCCACGCGTGCCCTGCGGGCCGAGGCCACCCGGCTGGGAATTGCGCCGGATCATGTGATCTGCACCGGCGATGTCGTGGCCTATTGCGCCGATTCTGCGGCCACCGTGGCAGAAATCCGTGACTGGGGCTGCGTGGTCGTCGCCGGAAACTGCGAAAAACAGCTGGCCACCGACGCGCTGGATTGCGGCTGTGGCTTCGAAGAGGGGACGGTTTGCGATCTGTTGTCGGCCGCGTGGTATGCCCATGCCAACGCCCAGGTCGGCGCGGATGACAGGCGCTGGATGGGACGATGCCCCGACATCGTCACCTTTGCGCAGGCCGGGCGGCGGTTTGCCGTGATCCATGGCGGGCTGAGTGATGTCAGCCGGTTCCTGTGGCCCACCAGCCCCGATGCGGCCTTTCAGCAAGAGATCGACCTGATCACGTCGAGCGTCGGACCCGTACACGGGGTAATCGCCGGGCATTGCGGGCTGGCCTTTACGCGCCGGATCGGCGGGGTCGACTGGATCAATGCCGGGGTGATCGGCATGCCGCCCAATGACGGGCGCCCGCAGACGCGGTTTGCCGTGTTGAAGGGCGGTCAGGCGCATATTCACATGCTCGACTACGACGCGCAGGCCGCCCGGGTCGCGATGGAGCAGGCGGGCCTTGTTCAAGGCTACCACACCGGGCTGACTGGCGGCTACTGGCCGTCCGAAGAGGTGCTGCCGCCCGAATTGCGCGGTGCGGCATTGGCCAGCGGATGATGCTCGAACACAAGGCTGCGCAGCCGTTCGTCCAGCACATGCGTATAGATTTCCGTGGTCGCCACATCCGCATGACCCAGTAACGTCTGGATTGAGCGCAGATCGGCCCCGTTGGCCAGAAGATGCGTGGCGAACGCATGGCGCAACGTGTGCGGCGTGACCTTGGCCGGAGAGACACCCGCGGCCACGGCCAGTTCCTTGATCAGCGTGTAGAACCGGTGCCGGGTCAGGTGCCCGGCCTTGCCGCCAGAGGCAAAAAGATAGGGCGAGGCGGGTTTGCCCTGCGCGCGGGCGGTCTCTTCGGCGGCATCGCGGATCGCCAGCCACGCGGTCAGCGCGGCGCGCGCCGGCGGCGACAGCGGGACCATGCGCTCCTTGCCGCCCTTGCCCCGGATCAGCAACAGGCGCGGATCGCCCCGCGTGGCCGAGACGGGCAGGGCGACCAACTCGCTGACGCGCATGCCCGTGGCATAAAGCAGCTCCATCAGGCAGGTGTTGCGGGCGCGGTCCTGCGCGTTGCGGCCGGTCTCGCGCGCGGCCTGCAGCAGGCGGTCCACCTCGTCCTCGCTCAGCGTCTTGGGCAGGCGTTTCGACCGGCCGGGCCCCTTGATGCGAATGGCCGGGTTCTCGTCGCGCATCCGTTCGTCATAGGCAAAGCGATAAAGCTGCTTGATCGCCGACAGTCGCCGCGCGCGGGTGGCGCGGGACAACCCTTGGGCATCGCATGCGATCAGATAGGCCTCGATGTGATCCTGCGTGGCACCGGCCAGCGTACCGCCCGTTTCGGCCAGCCAATCGGCAAAGTCGCGCAGGTCGCGCGCATAGGCCATTAGGGTGTTTTCGGCCGCGCCGACCTCGGCCGCCTGGGCCTCCAGAAAGGTGGCGATCAGCTGTGCATCGCGGCTCATCCGGCCGCCCGCAACAGCAGGATCTGAAGGGCTGCCCGACGCGCGGTCTCTTCCAGCCCGACGGCGCGCAACGTGGCAATGCCCGCCGTGATGTCGGCGCCCTGATTGGGCCCGGCGGCGTCCAGTTGCAGCGCCGCGCCAAGGATCGCCTGGCCAAGACGGCCCCCCGTCAACATCCCGGCATGATCGCGCGACGGCCCTGTCGCGGCAAATCCCGCGGCGATGGCGCGTTCGGCCGTGGTGCGGGCAAGGGCCGGATCGGGCTCTCCCCGGGTCAGGCCCGTCAGGAAACGGTCGCGGTCGCTGCTGCCGGCCAGATCGGGGGCCAGCGTTTCATAAGCCGGCGCCAGCAGCGCCACCTCGAAGGCTGTGTCGCGCGCCGTCCCGGTCAGGCCGGCCCTGGCCAGATCCTCTGCGTAAAGCGTGGCAAAGGCCACCGACAACCCCTGCCGTCGCATCGCGGGCCAGAGCGTGTCGAGTGTGCGGGCGATTTCCTCGGTGTCACCATCGGACAAGGCGGTTTCCAGCCGCTGAATCGCCGCGACACGGTCCCAGACCCCGCCCGAGGCCGCGGCGCGCTGATCGGTATAAAGACCCAGCAGGCGGTTCGCCGGAAGGGCGCCTGTGTGCACGAGACGTTCCGCCGCCTCGATCTCGGCCTTCCAGCCCGACAGCCCGCGCAGGTCGGCGACGGCATATTCGCGGGGCAGGTTGCCCGAGGGCAGTGGCATGCCGGCCGCCTCGTAAAGACGGAACAGCAGAGGGGTCATGTCCCCGGTGGGTGCAAGGCTTGGGCTTTCCTCGATCGTTTCGGGGTCGAGATATTGCGCCAGAAGCTGCGCCTCGGTCTCCGATAGCAGCCCCACGGCCCGGGCACCGTCAAAGGTCAGCGCGGCGGTGCTCCAATCCCCGGCACGTGCCAGGCAATAGACGCGGTTGGCATAGCTCCCGGAGAGATCGAGGTTGTCCTGCAGCGCATTGCAGGCGGCCGTTTCGGCCCCGTCCAGCAGCGCCAGATCGAACCAGTCGTCAAACAGGGCCTCCGACAATGTGCCGGCCTGCTCGATCAGCGCGCGGGCGGGCTGAACCGCGCCGAGCTTGCGCAGCGCGTCGATGCGGGCCTTGAGAAACCGCGCATCCGGGCCGGCATCCGCGGGCGGCTCGGCCTCGGCCAGAAGCAGCGTGTAGTAGAGCGCCTGAATGGCCGGCAGGGGATCGGGCGCGATGCGTTCCATCTGCGAGACCAGCGTGTCGGTCGCGCTGGCTGCCCACAGGTTGGCGGGCAGTCCGGTGGTGGCCGTGGGCAACAGGCCCGCGGAATCCCGGCGCGGCGCATCCAGTGGCATCACGGTCACCTCGGGGATGGTGCTGCCTTCAACGGCGGGCTGTCGTTCCAGGGGGGCGGCCAATGGTTGCGCCACCGTGATGGGCGGCGGATCGTCCAGCCAGTCAATCGCCGACAGGGGCGCCTCGGCGCGCGCCGGACAGGCCAGCATAATGGCGGCCAGAGCGGTTTCAATCCGTTTCAAGAAGGATTTCCTGTCTGATCTCACTGGTCGGCGGTGAAAAATCCGCACCGAAGAACGGACCGATATAGGCATAGCCCACCAGGGCGATGAACCCGATCACCCCGAGATAGAAAAGCCATTTGATGAGCCGAAACATTGTGAATCTGCCTGTGTGCTGCCCGCTTTTACCACTTTATAACTGGCCTTTTGTTCAAGATCACGTCATTCAAGGGACGCTGAGTGATTTTTGGCAGAGGAGCGCCGAGACGTGGCCGCAGGCAGGGGCTGGAAGCTGAAGAAAACGGTTGTTCTGGTTGGTATGATGGGGGCCGGAAAAACTGCCGTGGGCAAGATGTTGGCGGCTGATCTTGATGTACCGTTCCTGGATTCCGACGTCGAGATAGAGGCCGCCGCGACCATGAGTGTCGCGGAGATTTTCGAGCGCGACGGAGAAGCCTTTTTCCGGGATCGCGAGACACAGGTGATCGACCGTCTTCTGGATACCAAGCGAGGAATCCTGTCGGTGGGCGGCGGCGCCTTTCTGTCGCAGCGCAACCGCGATCTGATCGCGCGAAAGGGCGTGTCGGTGTGGCTCAAGGCCGACCTTGATCTCTTGTGGAGCAGGGTAAAACACAAGAATACCAGACCGTTATTGCGCACAGATGATCCAAGGGCCACGTTGGCAGAACTGTATGAAAAACGCTTGCTGTTCTACCGCATGGCCGATATCGCGGTCGAGGCGCGGCAAGACTATTCGATTGAAACCATGGCCGCGAAGGTGCGCGAGGCGCTGTTGCGGCACCAGGATGTGCTGGAGGTCGAGGCATGACGGAAACGGTACATGTCCCCCTTGAGGGCCGGGCCTATGACATCCGGATCGGTCCGGGCCTTCTGCCGGCGGCAGGCGCGCATGTCGGGCCATTCCTGAAACGCCCGCGTGTCGCCATCGTGACCGACGAGACCGTCGCCGCCCTGCACCTGGAAACGCTGCGCAAGGGGTTGGAAAAGGACGGTATTTCCAGCACTGCACTCAGCCTGCCTGCTGGTGAGGGCACCAAATCCTGGCCACAGTTCGAACGAACGGTCGAATGGCTTCTGGATCAGAAGGTCGAGCGACGCGATGTCGTCGTGGCCTTTGGCGGCGGGGTGATCGGTGATCTGGTGGGCTTTGCGGCGGCGGTGCTGCGGCGCGGGGTTCGCTTTATCCAGATCCCCACCAGTTTGCTGGCGCAGGTCGACAGTTCCGTCGGCGGCAAGACGGGCATCAACGCCCCGCAGGGCAAGAACCTGATCGGCGCGTTTCACCAGCCCACGCTGGTTCTGGCCGATACCGAGGTTCTGGGCACACTGACGGAACGTGATTTCCTGGCCGGCTATGGTGAGGTGGCCAAATACGGATTGCTGGGCGATGCGGCATTCTTCGACTGGCTGGAGGCGCAGGGCCCCGCCCTGGCCGCGGGCGACATGCAGGCGCGCATCTCGGCGGTCCGACGGTCGGTCGAGATGAAGGCCGAGATCGTCGTGCGGGACGAACATGAGCATGGCGATCGCGCGCTGCTCAATCTCGGGCACACGTTCTGCCATGCGCTCGAGGCGGCGACGGGCTATTCCGACCGGCTTTTGCATGGGGAGGGCGTGGCGATTGGTTGCGCGCTTGCGTTTGAATTGTCGGCGCGGATGGGGCTGTGCAGCCAGGAGGATCCAAGCCGGGTGCGGGCGCATCTGCGCCAGATGAAGATGAAGGTGGACATGTCTGATATTCCCGGAGATTTGCCGGATGCAGAGGGGTTGCTTGAGCTGATGGCCCAGGACAAGAAGGTCATTGACGGGCGCTTGCGATTCATCCTCGCGCGGGGCATCGGCGAGGCCTTTGTCGCCGAGGATGTGGACCCGCAGATGGTGCGCGACCTGTTGCGCGATGCCCTGCGCGCGCGTCGCTGACGCCGCTCAGCCCGGGAACCAGTGACGGGTCCGGTTGGCGAAGGCCACCAGCGACAGCATCACCGGCACCTCGACCAGAACCCCCACCACCGTGGCCAGGGCGGCGCCCGATCCCAGGCCGAAGAGGCTGATCGCGACGGCGACGGCCAGTTCGAAGAAATTCGATGTTCCGATCAGGGCGCAGGGGGCCGCGACGTTGAACGGCACCTTCCAGGCGCGGGCCAGGGCGTAGGCCACGAAGAAGATGCCGTAGCTTTGCAGCAAGAGCGGCACCGCGATCAGCACAATCACAAGCGGCGTTTCGAGGATCACCTGCCCCTGAAATCCGAAAAGCAGCACCACGGTCACAAGCAGGCCGAGAATGGTCAGCGGCTTGACCCGGTCGCGAAACGCCTCGACCGCGGCGTCCCCTCCGTCGGCCATCAGGTGGCGGCGTGTCAGGATCCCGGCGGCCAGCGGGATCACGATATACAGCAGCACCGACAGCAACAGGGTTTCCCAGGGCACGGAAATATCGGTCACCCCCAGCAGGAACGCGACGATCGGCGCAAAGGCGAAAACCATGATCACGTCGTTCACGCTGACCTGCACGAGGGTGTAGGTGGCATCGCCCCGCGTCAGTTGCGACCAGACGAACACCATGGCCGTGCAGGGCGCCGCCCCCAGCAGGATCAGCCCGGCCAGATAGGCCTGGGCGTCATCCGGCGGAATAAGCCCGGCGAACACGTGCTGAAAGAACAACACGCCAAGGGCGGCCATGGTGAAAGGCTTGATCAGCCAGTTGACCAGAAGCGTGATAATGAGGCCCTTGGGCCGGTCGCCCACATGGCTGAGAGCGCCGAAATCCACGCCCACCATCATCGGGTAGACCATGGCCCAGATCAGGATCGCGACCGGAAGGTTGACCGAGGCGACCTCGAGCCCGGCCAGCGTCTGAAAGAGCCCCGGGATCACGTTGCCCAGCCCCACGCCAAGCGCAATCGCCAGAGCGACCCATAGCGAAAGCCAGCGTTCGAAGGCGCCCATGCCGCCGGGCGCGTCGGTGTCGGGATGATCTGTCATGCGGGGCCTTATGCGTTCTGGGGGTGGTCTTTCGTTTCACCGATCTCGTCCAGACGGGTCTGCAGGCTGAGCCGGTCCAGCTGATCCAGTGGCAGGCTGACGAAGATCGAGATGCGGTTGCGCAACATCCGGTAGGTATCGTGAAAGGCCAGACCGATTTCCGCCTCGGACCCTGTGACCGAGGTGGGATCGGGCACGCCCCAATGGGCGTTCATCGGCTGACCGGGCCAGATCGGGCAGGGCTCTGCCGCCGCGCGGTCGCAGACGGTAAAGACGAAATCCATCCTGGGCGCATCCGGCCCGGCGAATTCGTCCCAGCTTTTGCTGCGCAGCGCCGAGGTGTCGTGGTTGAGCTTTTCCAGCAGCTGGATCGTGCGCGGATGCGGCTCTCCGCGTGGTTGCGCCCCGGCGGAAAACCCGCGGAACCGGCCGCGACCTTCGCGGTTCAGGATGGCCTCGGCCATCAGCGAACGGGCGGAATTGCCCGTACAAAGGAACAGAACGGTCTTGGTGTCGTCGGACATGGCAGTCTCCTTCAACAGGCGATTTCCTTGAGAAGCGGTTGGCATTGGTCGGGATGGCCGCCACAGCAATCCTCGACCAGAAAGGCGATGAGGCCGCGCGTCGCGTCAAGATTGGCGGCGTACCGGATCGAACGGCCCTCGCGGGTGCTGTGGACCAGCCCCGCCTGATGCAGCACGGAAAGATTGGCGGACATGGTGTTTTGCTTGACGTCCAGTGCCTCGGCGATTTCACCCGCGGCCATGCCCGCCTTGCCCGCGCGGATCAGCAGGCGGAACACATCCAGACGCGTGGGTTGCGACAGGGCGGAGAAGGCGGCAAGGGCGTTTGATTTATCCATATATCATGGATTATCGATATAATATCGCCACCGCAATCCGGATTTTATGAATTTTTGATGACAAGGGCGCGGGCGACCGCCCGGAGGCGGGCAAGAAAATGCGCATTTTCTTGCGCAGAATTTGTGAAAATTCTGCCGCGCCCGGGGATCAGTCGGTCAGTTTGACCAGCGCGTGGCGTTTCTTGCCGGCCGACAGCTTGATCGGTGCGGCAAGCGCGCCGGCGTCGATCATCAGCCCCGAATCGGTCAGCGGCTGGTCGTCCAGCTTCGCCCCGTTCTCGGCAATCAGACGCTTGGCCTCCTTGCCGGATCCGGCCAGACCGGATTTGACGATCAGCTGCACGATGGAAATCCCGTCGCCCACATCCGCCGCCGACAATTCCAGTGTCGGCAAATCATCCCCGACGCCGCCCTTTTCGAACACTTCCCGTGCCGTGGCTTCGGCGTTTTCAGCCGCTTCCGCCCCGTGCAGCAGGGTCGTCACCTCTCTGGCCAGCACGATCTTGGCTTCATTGATCTCGGCCCCTCCAAGCGCGCCCAGGCGCGCGCACTCCTCTACCGGCAATTCGGTGTAAAGCTTCAGGAACCGCCCCACATCGGCATCCATCGTGTTGCGCCAGAATTGCCAGAACTGGTAGGGGCTGCACATCTCGGCATTCAGCCAGATCGCGCCCTCGGCCGATTTGCCCATCTTGCGTCCGTCGGCGGTGGTCAGGAGCGGCGAGGTCAGCCCGTAGATCTCGTGATCCAGAACCCGGCGCGTCAGGTCGATCCCGTTGACGATATTGCCCCACTGGTCCGACCCGCCCATCTGCAAAAGGCAGCCGTAGCGGCGGTTCAGCTCAAGAAAGTCATAGGCCTGCAGGATCATGTAGTTGAATTCGAGGAACGACAGGGATTGCTCGCGGTCGAGGCGCGATTTCACCGACTCGAACGACAGCATCCGGTTGACCGAGAAATGCCGGCCGATGTCGCGCAGGAA
>JANSYB010000446.1 GCA_024742655.1 Paracoccaceae bacterium
AGAACGCGGGCAAAGCCGCGCAGGAATGGCACGGACCCGGCAAACCGTTCGTTCAGGTCGGACTGCGACACCATCCATTCGGTGGCCTCGCGCAGCGTCTCGGTCGCCTGCCAGACCGGTTCGGCGAGATCGGGCAGGCTGGCACGAGCGGCCTCGGCATGGGTTTCGATCTCGTCGATCAGCGCATAAGCGGCCTCTCCGCCATCCATTAGCTTGCGGCCGACAAGATCCATCGACTGAATACCGTTGGTGCCCTCGTAAATCGCGGTCACACGCACATCGCGCAGGTACTGTGCCGCGCCTGTTTCCTCTATATAGCCCATCCCGCCATGCAGCTGGATGCCCGTATTGGCCACCGAGATGCCGGTATAGGTGCCAAACGCCTTGGCAATCGGCGTCAGAAACGCCGCACGCGCGGACCAGTCCGGCGCACCGGTGGCGGTTTCCATGTCGATGGCCACGGCGCAGGACAGCGCAATGGCCCGCGCGGCAAAGGTCTCGGCCTTCATCGTGGCCAACATCCGGCGCACATTGGCATGGTCGATGATCGTGCCCGTGCCGTCCGCGACCGGGCTGCGGCCCTGCTTGCGGTCCTGCGCATAGGCCAGGGCGTGCTGATAGGCGCCCTCGGCCACGCCGATGCCCTGCACACCAACGCCAAGACGCGCGTTGTTCATCATCGTGAACATGGCGCGCATCCCGTCATGGGCCTCCCCCACCAGCCAGCCGGTCGCACCGTCATACTGCATCACGGCGGTCGGGCTGCCATGCAAACCCATCTTGTGTTCCAGGCTGACGACGCTGACGGCGTTGCGCGCGCCCGGTGCGCCCGTCTCATCAGGAATGAACTTCGGCACCATGAACAGGCTGATGCCCTTGGTTCCCGGTGCGCCATCGGGCAGGCGCGCCAGAACAAGGTGGCAGACATTCGGCGTGATATCGTTGTCGCCCCAGCTGATATAGATCTTCTGCCCGGTGATGGCATATGTGCCATCTCCTTTCGGTTCGGCCTTGGTGCGCAGGGCACCGACATCGCTTCCGGCCTGCGCCTCTGTCAGGTTCATCGTGCCCGACCATTCGCCGCTGACCAGCTTCGGCAGGTAGATGGCCTTTATCTCGTCGCTGGCGTGATGTTCCAGCGCCTCGATCTGGCCCTGGGTCATCAGCGGACTCAGCTGGATCGACAGGCAGGCGCCGCTCATCATCTCGTTCACGGCGGTGGTGATGGCCATCGGCAAGCCCATGCCCCCATGTTCGGGGCTTGCAGCGATGGAAACCCATCCCCCGTCGGCAATGGCGCGATAGCCGTCGGCAAAACCGGGGGGCGTGCGCACCACGCCATTTTCAAGGCGGGCGGGATGCAGGTCACCCGCGCGCTGAAGCGGGGCCAGCACATCCTCGCACATCCGGCCCGCCTCGGTCAGAATGGCCGTGGCCATATCCGGCGTGGCCTCTGCGAAACGGTCCGTGGCTGCGACACGGTCAAGACCGACAACATGGTCGAACAGGAACTGAAACTCGTCTACCGGCGCGCGATAGGGCATGGCTCTCTCCTGGTATGTGGCGTTCGGCACAGCTTGGCTTCGGGCCGGTGCGCCTGTATGGGTTGGGTTCCGTCCTAGCCTAGCGCAAGGGCACATACCAGCAACCGCAACGCCGCGTCAGACCGAACATGAATATCGAAACCGAAAGGCTCAGGCCGGACCCCGCCGGCTTTGAACGCGCGGCGCGGATCCTGCGTGACGGCGGCCTTGTCGCCTTTCCGACCGAGACGGTTTACGGGCTGGGCGGGGATGCGCGCAACGATTTGGCTGTTGCCCGGATTTTTGAGGCCAAGGGCCGCCCCCGGTTCAACCCCCTGATCGTGCATGTCGATGGCGTGTACACGGCGCGCCGCCTTGTCGACTGGCCGGATGAGGCCGAGATTCTGGCAAGTGCCTTCTGGCCCGGTCCGTTGACCCTTGTTCTGCCACTCAAACCCGGCACCGGGCTGTCGTCGCTTGTGACAGCGGAGTTGCCGACACTGGCGGTGCGTGTTCCTGCGCATCCGGTGGCGCAGTCCCTGCTGGAGGCGTTTGGTGGCCCCGTCGCGGCCCCGTCCGCCAACCCGTCCGGCCGGATCAGCCCGACCATGGCCGAGCACGTCGCGGCGGGTCTGTCGGGACGGATCGAGGCCATTCTGGATGGCGGGCCCTGCGGTGTCGGGGTCGAGTCCACGATTCTGGGGCTGGCCGACGAACCGACACTGTTGCGGCCCGGTGGCCTGCCGGTCGAGGCGATAGAGGCGGCGCTGGGCCGTGTGGTCGCGCGCCACCATGCGGATGACCCGCTGACCGCGCCCGGGCAGATGGCCTCGCACTACGCCCCGGGGGCACCTGTCCGGTTGAACGCCACCTCCGCGCGCGCAGGCGAGGTGCTTCTGGGGTTCGGGTCGGTGGAGTGTGATTTGAACCTGTCGCCCGCCGGTGATCTGGTCGAGGCGGCGGCCAATCTCTTTGGTCACCTTTACAGGCTGGATGCCATGGGGGCCGACGGCATCGCTGTGTCGCCGATCCCCGACACCGGGCTGGGGGCCGCGATCAATGACCGGTTGCGCCGCGCGGCTGCCCCGCGCGGTTGAACCGGCCTTCAGTTATCCGCGTTTACTGACAGCGCTTTTCGGCCTCTTCCACCGCGGCGGTATAACCGAGCAGCGAAAATGTGTCCTTGGTGATGGTCCCGCGGCTGGACCGCGCGGTCAGAACCGCGTCGGCGCCACGTTTCATCGCCGCGATGATCTTGGCATCGTCAGCCGTGCTGGCGGGCCAGGCCCATTCGCCCTCGGTGAACATCTCGAATTCCTGGCCGCCGATGTTCACATTGACGGTCGAGCCGCCCGCGAACGGGTAGCCGCCCGTAAAAGTGATCTGGCCCTTCACGCCCGCATCGGGCCGAAAGAACGTCATCAGCAGGATATCACCACGCCGCACCGCCACGACGCGGCCGTCGCGTGTGTTGATCGTCTCTGTCGGAGAGGACACCGCCCAACATTCCTTGGGGTTGGTATCCTCGAAAACGCTCCATGCGGTTTTCGCGGCCACCTGATTGGTGCTTTCTTCCTGTGCCCAGACACCGGTCGCTGCCAGTGCCAGAAAGGCGCTGAGCATGCCGTGCGCTATCCGTGATCCCATTGTCCAGCCTCCAAGCTGTCCTTAGCCTCAATTTGCC
>JANSYB010000057.1 GCA_024742655.1 Paracoccaceae bacterium
CACCGAGAACCAGAGCGGATCCCCCGTCGCCAGCACCACGACACGCCGCCCCTTGAACCCCCGCAGCATGTCGATCAGCGCATCGAACGGGCTGGGCCAGGCAACACGCTCGGCGGTGATGGTGTCCGACAGCTTGTGATGCCGGTCCCCACCCACGATCACCTCGGCCGCCTCCACCACGGCCCGGGTCGCCGGCAAAAGACCCGCCAGACCTTCCTCGCCAATCCCGACGATATGCAGCCACGGATCAGTCAAGACCGCCCCCAAAACTCTTCAAAAGAGTTTTGGCAAATTTCTTTCGAAGAAATTTGCCCCTCATGTCGTGACCTCGGGCAAACCGGCGGCCAGCGCGTTGACCGCCGCCGAGGCCATGGCAGATCCGCCGCGCCGACCGCGCAAGGCGACGAAGTCGCAGCCGCGCGGGTTGGCCGCCAGTTCGGCCTTGCTTTCCGCGGCCCCGACGAAACCGACCGGAAAGCCAAGGATCAGGGCCGGTTTCGGCGCCCCCTCGTCCAACAGTTCAAGCAGGTGAAACAGGGCCGTCGGCGCATTCCCGATGGCCACCACGGCCCCGCCCAAGCGCTCCCCCCAGAGCTCGACCGCGGCAGCCGAGCGCGTATTGCCGATCCCCGCCGCGATTGCGGGGACCGCCGGATCGTTCAGCGTCACGATCACCTCGTTGCCCGCGGGCAGATACCGCCGGATGATCCCGGCGCCCACCATCTCGCAATCACACAGGACCGGGGCCCCCGACTGCAACGCCGCGTGACCGGCCGCGTGGGCGCCCTCGGAAAAGGCCAGACGATCGGCCACCTCGACCATGCCACAGGCGTGGATCAGCCGGATCGCCAGCGCCTCCATACCCGGGCCAAACCGCTCCAACCGGGCCTCGCGGCGCACGGTGGCAAAACTTTCGGCATAGATCGCCGATGGATTGCGTTCATACGGCCGCATCGTGCGCTGCCCCGGGTTTTTCGCAGAAAAATCGCTCACGCCCGGGTTTTCCGCGCGCTTTCGGGTCCGTGGGGATGCTTGGCATGGGGGTATTCGGCGTGATGGTGGTGATGATCATGCGCATGGTCATGATCATGGTGGTGATGATGGTGGTGGTGATGGTGATCCTGCGCCTCGAGACGGCACAGCCCGGTGCAGAACGTGTCGCACAGCGTGCAATCGGCCACGTTGGACCCCGGCGCGCTGGCACCCTGCCCCTCGACATGGTGGTGATGGCTTTCCTGAACGGCGCCGACCTCGGCCTCGAAGCCCAGAACCGCCGTGCGATACTTGCACAGCACACAGGTCGGCGGTGGCACGGAACCGAAGGCCGGGTGCCCACCGCCTTTTTCGGCGGCCAGAATCGCCCGCTGCTCCGGCGTGATCTGGCGCACGTCCTCGCCCTCGACGGCCAGGATCTGCGTGCGGTACTGGCAGGTGCCGCAATTGGGCGGCGGCACGGCGCCGATCTGTTCGGTCACACGTTCGGCAAAGGTTTCCAGCACCTTCGGATGATCGCCCAGATACCCCGCCTTGATGAATTGAATGCCCGGGTTCTCGGCCGCCACCTGATCGGTAAAGCCGTAGATGCGATCGATCAGGATGCCCGAGAACAGGAAATACGGAAACACGATCACCCGCTTGTAGCCAAGCTTGACCACGTGTTGCAGGCACGGCTCGACCAGCGGGAAGGTGACGCCAGAATACCCCACCTCGCACCAGCCAAAGCCCATGCCTTCCTGCAGCATCCGGGCGATCTTGGCGACATTGCCATTGGCATCGGGGTCCGAGGCGCCGCGCCCGATCACCACGAGGCAGGTTTCGTGCAGCGGCATCTCGCCATGCTCTGCATTGGCCCGTTCCACGGCCTCGCGCACGCGCCCGCCAGCGGCTGCGATCATCTTGGGATCGACCCCCAGCTCGCGACCATAACTGACCTCGAGCCCGTGCCTGGCGGCATATGTGTTCAGCACCGTGGGAATGTCATTCTTGGAATGCATCGCGGCAAACAGCATGCCGGGCACCGCCAGGATACGCTCGCAGCCCTTTTCGCGCAGCTTGTCCAGACCGTCGCGGATCACCGGGTTGGCGAATTCCAGGTACCCGTATTCCATCTCCCAGTCCTGCGGCAGAAGCGGCGGCAGCTTCTCGGCCAGGGTCGCGAACTCGTCGACCGCAGACTGGCTGCGCGAGCCGTGCCCGCAGATCATCACACCGGTCTTGACCATACTCATGCCTCCTGAAGCTCGTCTTCGGTCTCGCCCTCTTCGGCGTCCTCGGCACGGTCCTCGGCCCGTTTGCGCCCCTTGGCCGCGGCCCAAAGCCCGATGGCGATGGCCGCCCCGATCGCAGCCGCGCCCAGCCAGTGACCGTGGCCCGCAACCTCTGCCAGGTGACCCGGATGGGCAAACGCCACGCCCGGGGCCAGAAGGGCAATCGGAAAAACGGTATTTTTCATGGGGTGTCCCCTTTTCTCAGCATGGCCCGCCGACCGGAAAGGGACGCAACGGCGCCGCAGATGGCACCACGCTGACGACCCGGAAGCGGACCCCCCGGATTGGGTCGGCTCGGCCTCCTGCATCTTTCCGGCCCCTTGGGGCATCGTCCCGGCCTGTATAGGCATCGCGCCCCCCCGGCGCAAACGGAGAATCGGCGCAAGCGGGCCGGATTGCGACATGTGCGGGACCGCACGGGGCCTGCGCGCGTACGGGCCTGTCACCCCGCGGCCCGCCGATCTACCTGTACCGTGAAAGGAGCCTGAACCATGGGACAATTGATCGACGGCGTCTGGCATGACCAGTGGTATGACACCAAATCGACGGGTGGCGCGTTCAAGCGCAGCACCGCCGGGTTTCGCAACTGGATCACGGCGGACGGGGCACCCGGCCCCTCTGGCGAAGGCGGCTTCAAGGCCGAAAGCGGGCGCTATCACCTTTATGTCTCCCTGGCCTGTCCCTGGGCGCACCGCACGTTGATCTTCCGCGTGCTCAAGGGGCTGGAGGATCATATCGGCGTCTCGGTCGTGCATCCCGACATGCTGTCGGACGGCTGGACCTTCGAAACCGATTTTCCGGGTGCCACGGGGGACCGGTTGCACGGGTTTGCCTTCGCCCGCGATCTCTATCTGAGGGCCGATCCCGCCGTTTCGGGCCGCGTGACCGTGCCGATCCTGTGGGACACGCGTCACGACACCATCGTGTCCAACGAAAGCGCCGAGATCATCCGGATGTTCAACGCGGCCTTTGACGCGGTCACCGGCAACACCGCGGATTATTGGCCCGAGGACCTGCGCGCGGCGATTGAGCCGGTCAATCAGCGCATCTACGACAGGCTCAACAACGGGGTCTACAAGGCCGGTTTCGCCACCTCGCAGGAGGCCTATGACGCAGCCGTGGCGCCCCTCTTCGACACGCTCGACTGGCTGGAGGAGCGGCTTTCAACAAACCGCTATCTGATGGGTGCGCGGCTGACCGAGGCCGACTGGCGGCTCTTTACGACGCTGATCCGGTTCGACCTCGTCTATCACGGGCACTTCAAATGCAATCGGGCGCGGATCGTGGATTACCCGAACCTCTGGGCCTACCTGCGCGAGCTTTACCAATGGCCGGGCGTGGCCGGGACGGTGGATTTCGACCACATCACCCGGCATTACCATTACAGCCACGACACCATCAATCCCCACCGGATCGTGCCCGTCGGCCCGCGCCTCGACCTTGCCGCCCCGCATGGGCGGGAGGACATGTGACCTCGGGCTATGGCGTGCTAAGTTATGTCACATGCGCTGGTTGCTCCTGATCCTGTCTGTCCTGATGTCCCCGGTTTCGGCCGAAGAGGTCGACCTTGAACTGGTGTTGCTGGCGGATGCCTCGGGGTCGATCTCGAACGAGGAAATTCGCTTTCAAAGGCAGGGTTATGCGGCGGCCATCACGCACCCGGACGTCCTGTCGGCCATTGCCGAAACCGCCTATGGCTCCATCGCGGTGACTTATGTGGAGTGGGCGGCCAACACGGCCGTGGTGGTGGACTGGACCCGTATCGACGGGCCCGACAGCGCGGCGCGGTTTGCCGACGCGCTGATCGGGCCACCCCGGCAGGCCTATGGGCGCAACGCCATCGGCGCCGCGCTTCTGGATGCCAAGCGGCTGATCGAACAGAATGAATTCGAGGGCTGGCGCAAGGTGATCGACTTTTCCGGCGACAGCCCCAACAGTTTTTCCGGACCGCCCATCGAAGAGGCCCGCGACACCGTCGTGTCCGCAGGCATCACCATCAATGCCCTGCCGATCCTGTGCCGGTTCTGCGACAGCTTCGCCCGCTTTCCGGATCTCGATGAAATCTATGCACGACGCATCATCGGCGGGCCGGGCGCCTTCGCCGTGACCGCCGCCGATGAAACCGACCTCGCCCGCGCCATCCGCCGCAAGCTGATCCTCGAGATATCCGGCCAGATGCCGGAACTGGACATCGCGCGCGACCACCCACGCCGGGGGCGATCGGAATTTGCACAAATTCCGAACTAGAAAATGCGCATTTTCTAGGCCGTTTTCCCGTGGAAAATGGTGCCGCGCGATGGCCTCGGCGGGGTCTTCATCACGCAGCCGCACCCCCATAGTCCTGATCGCTGACCTGCTCCAGCCAATCGGCGACCTTGCCGTCTTGCGCCTCCTGAATGGCCAGGTGACACATCATCCTGTCAGGCGTGGCGCCGTGCCAGTGTTCCTCGCCCGGCGGAATCCAGACCGTGTCGCCCGCATGGATCCGTTGCGGGGCCTGCCCGCGCAGCCCCACCAGCCCCGTCCCGGACAGAACGTAAAGCGTCTGGCCCAGCGGGTGCGTATGCCACGCCGTGCGCGCGCCCGGCTCGAATGTCACGCGCAGGGCACGCACACGCGCCGGTTCGGGCGCCTCGACCAACGGCTCCTGCCAGACGCGCCCGGTGAACCAGTCGCTGCGCGCAAGGTGATTGACCCGCGTATCGCCCCTTGAGATATCCATGTTGATTCCTTCTGTCGGTTTCGGTCTCAGTGTCGCGCACAGGCCTGCACTTGTGGAGTCATCCCTTGAGCGCGACGCGGTCTTTTCCGGCGGCGAATCCCTTGACGCCCCGACGCTTTGACCGTAAAGACCCCCAACGGAATTCGGGGCGCTGCCGCTGGCGGTGCCCGTTTGCATTGAGAGGGGCCGGATATCGCCCCGCCCCAAGACGAGGAAGAAGCCCATGGCGCGCGTTTGCGAACTGACCGGAAAAGGCCCGATGGTTGGGAACAATTCCAGCCACGCCAACAACAAGACCAGACGGCGTTACCTGCCGAACCTGAACGATGTCACGCTGCACTCGGAAACGCTGAAGCGCGGTATCAAGCTGCGGATTTCCGCCGCCGCCCTGCGCAGTGTCGACCACCGCGGCGGGCTGGATGCCTATCTCGCCAAGGCCAAGGACACCGAACTGTCGGCCAACGCGCTGAAGGTGAAAAAGGAAATCGCCAAGGCGCGGGCTGCCGCCGCCTGATCAACGCGATTTCGAACGGTTTTTCAACAGCCTCGCCCCATCGGGCGGGGCTGTTTCCTTTTGTCGCTTTCCACGGCGCGCCCACACCCTCTATACCTTTGTGTCGATGATCCGTCTGCGCCCATTCATAGCCGGGCTCCTGGCCCTTGTGCTGGTCCTGACCAGCCAGGGCTATGCCA
Organism: Paracoccaceae bacterium; assembly: GCA_024742655.1. Classification (GTDB taxonomy): domain Bacteria; phylum Pseudomonadota; class Alphaproteobacteria; order Rhodobacterales; family Rhodobacteraceae; genus Roseovarius. The sequence goes on from JANSYB010000057.1 coordinate 5,683, forward strand.
TGGCCCGCCATGCCCCGGATGCCACCGGGGCGATGGTGATCTGTACCGGGACGGGCCCAGTCACAGTGCTGGTCGATGAAAATGGTCAGCCCACGGGGCGCGTCCATATCTGCCCCGATTGCATCGCCGGTCTGTATGACGTGACCGGCGCCCTGCCACCCTCGGGCCCGCATGACCACCCGGCAAGATCAGCGCCGCAAGGCGCGGCGCCCGTCACGTCCATAAAGGCGTCCCTCCCCTTGCGGTTTCACGCCCGCGCACCCCCGCCCGGGGTCTGACAGCGCAACCAGATTTCCGAAAACCGATCCAAGGGAGAAGGCAAATGACCTTCAAATCCACGTTCCTCGCGGGGCTGATCGCCGCCGCAACCGCCTTGCCCGCCGCGGCCGCCGACATCATGGTGATGGACAGCTATGCCCGAGCGGCGATGGCCAATGCCAAGACCGGCGCGGCCTTTCTGATGATCCACAACACCGGCGAGACCGATGACCGTCTGGTCGCCGCCGCCTCGCCCGCGGCCAAGCGTGTCGAACTGCACACCCATATCGAAAGCGGCGACGGCATCATGAAAATGGTGCATGTCGAGGAAGGCTTCGAACTGCCCGCCGGCGGCATGATCGAGATGAAGCGCGGCGGCAAGCACGTGATGTTCATGGGCCTGACCGATCCGTTCGAGCAGGGCGAGATGATCCCGCTGACCCTGACCTTCGAAAAGGCGGGCGAGATGCAGATCGAGGTGCCCGTCGATCTCGAACGGCAGGACGGCCACGGCATGTCGCACGATCACGGCACCAACTAAAGCGTTTCGCGCAAAACCTGGGCCAAAGGTTTGCGCGAAATACGGTGCAACGCCCATATGTCGTGCGCGTTTCGCTTTTGTCTGATAGCTCGGATCAAAGGCGAAACGCTTTATGCCCGTGACAGCAGCCCCTCGACCCAAAGGGGCACGATCTCGGTCGCCTTGCCGCGCAGGCAGTCGTCGAAATCGCGCGAGGCGGCCGAGTCCTCGAGGTTGAGCTCTACGGTATGCGCGCCCATCCGGCGCGCATGCTGGCCATAGGCGGCGGCCGGGAAAACCTGCCCGGACGTGCCTATGGCGGCAAAGAGATCGGCCTCCGAAAGCGCGGGGTCGATCCGCTCCATCCCGTAGGGGATTTCACCGAACCAGACCACGTCGGGCCGTGTCGCGCGGACCCGGCAGGCCGGACAGGCATCCTCGGGGCGCATCACCGCAGGCGCATCCCAGCGATGCCCGCACGCGCCGCACAGCGCGCGGTCCAACTGGCCATGCATGTGCAGCACGTTGCGGCTCCCGGCCCTTTCATGCAGCGCGTCGACATTCTGCGTGATGATGAACACCTCGCCCGGATGCTCCGCCTCAAGCCGGGCCAACGCGTGATGCGCGGCATTGGGCTGGGCCTGCGCGGCATTGGCGCGGCGGGCGTTGTAGAAATCATGCACCAGCTGCGCGTCCCGCGCGAAGCCCTCTGGCGTGGCGACATCCTCGATCGCGTGCTGTGCCCACAGCCCGCCCTCGTCGCGGAACGTACCCAGCCCGCTTTCGGCCGAAATGCCGGCCCCCGTCAGGATCACGATCTTCTTCATGCCTCAGCTTCGCTCAACTCTTTTCCGACGACCCATGATTGGCGCAATGGCGCCCCTCAAAGCGCCGCTCGCAAAGAGTGTTAGGCGATTTTCGGTCATCTTTCGAGGCACCAAACCCATTTTGGTGGCGTTGGGCTGATCTGGTCAGCGATCCGGGGTCCCGCCATGCGGCGGATCTGCGGGATTGGCTGGTGGGTGTTGTTCTTCCTCCCCTCCGTGCCCTATCACTGGTCCATGGTCCCTGGGAGCCCCGCCTGATGCGCATTCTGTTCGTCTGTCTTGGAAACATCTGCCGTTCGCCGGCGGCGGAGGGCGTGTTGCGCACGCTTGCGCCGCATTGCGACACCGACAGCGCCGGAACAGGGCACTGGCATGTCGGCGAGGCACCCTATCCCCCCATGCAGGCCGCCGCCAAGGCGCGCGGGCATGACATATCCGACCTGCGCGCGCGGCAATTCCATTCCGGGGACTTCGACGCTTTCGACCTGATCATCGCGATGGACGCCCAGAACCAGCGCGATATCGAGGTGCAGCGCCCAAAGGGCAGCGAAACGCCTGTGCGCCTCTTGACCGACTATGCCCCGGATGCGGGCATGGATCATATCCCCGATCCCTATTACACGCGCGATTTCGATGGGGCGCTCGACCTGATCGAACGCGCGGCCAAGGGGTTGTGCCGGACGCTGTAACGCGCCTTCGGATTTTCCGAAACCACGTTTCAGAGCCCGAAAAAACAGGGGCCTGTGCGGCGCAAACCTCTTGTCCGGGGGCCATCATCCACGTCATTCAGGAGGCCAGGAGGCGCTCCATGACCATCGAATTTCTGAAAACCGCACCGGGTGAGCCTGCCCAGACCGCCGCCGACATCGTCGATACCGTCCAGATCATGTTGGCCCGGTTGCGCACCGGCGGGGCGCAGGTTGCGTTGGAATATGCCCGGCAGCTGGATGGCTGGACGGGTGAGATCACCGTGCCCTCGGACGTGATCGCCGCCGCGGAAAAGGCCGTACCACAGCCGCTGAAGGATGACATTCGCTGGGCCCATGACAACATCAGCCGCTTTGCCGCCGCGCAACGCACCACCGCGCAGGACATGGAGATCGAGCTGCGCCCGGGCCTGATTGCCGGTCAGAAACAGATCCCCGTTCAGGCGGCGGGCTGCTACGTGCCGGGCGGGCGGTACACGCATATCGCCTCGGCGCTGATGTCCATCGCCACCGCCCGCGAGGCCGGCGTGCCCGATATCACCGCCGTGTCGCCGCCCAATGGCGATCAGGGCATCCCGCCGGCGATGCTTTATGCCATGAGCCTGGCCGGGGCCACGCGCATCCTGTGCATCGGCGGGGTGCAGGGCGTGGCCGCGATGGCCTTTGGCATGTTCGGCGCACCGGCTGCCGATATCCTTGTCGGGCCCGGCAACGCCTACGTGGCCGAGGCCAAGCGCCAGCTCTTCGGCCCCATCGGCATCGACATGTTCGCCGGTCCCACCGACAGCCTCGTTCTGGCCGACGAGACCGCCGATCCTGAAACCGTCGCCACCGACCTGGTCAGCCAGGCCGAGCATGGCGTCAACAGCCCGGTCTGGCTTGCCACCACTCACGCGCCCCTTGCCCGGGCGGTGCTG
>JANSYB010000031.1 GCA_024742655.1 Paracoccaceae bacterium
CCCCGCCGACGATCGCGACCCGGGTTTTCATCACCTTACCCTCCTATCGTGACATCATGCGGCCGGCACGACCCGTGCAGACCACGGCACGCCGCCAGATGCCCCGTCTCATGGCGACACCACGATCATGCGCCCCGCCCCGATGCATACCAGAGGCGCGAACAGACAGCGCCCGGACACAATATCTGACATACGGGCCATCCGGCTGCGAGAGGGATTTTCAGCCCGCGAACATCTTCTGGTACTGCGCGCGCAGGATATTCTTTTGAACCTTGCCCATCGTGTTGCGCGGCAGTTCGTCCAAGACGACCAGTTTTCGGGGATGCTTGAACCGGGCCAGCGACCCGCGCACCGCCTCCATCATCGCGTCTGTATCCGGCGTGGCCCCGTTTTCCGGAACAATGACGCCAAGAACGGTTTCGCCGAAATCAGGATGCGGCACGCCGATCACCGCGCTTTCCAGAACGCCGGGCTGGTCATCCAGAACAAGCTCGATTTCCTTGGGATAGATATTGTAGCCACCCGAGATGATCAGATCCTTGTTGCGGCCCACGATATGGAGATAGCCATCCTCGTCGATCCTGCCCAGGTCACCGGTGATGAAGAAGCCGTCCTCGCGCAGTTCCGCGGCCGTTTTCTCGGGCATCTGCCAATACCCCTTGAAGACATTGGGGCCTCGCACCTCGATCTGCCCGACCTCACCGTCCGGCAGGGTTTCGCCAGTGTCGGGATTCGTGATCTTGAGTTCGACCCCGGGCAACGCAAAACCCACGGTTCCCGCGCGGCGTTCGCCATCATAGGGGTTGGACGTGTTCATGTTGGTTTCGGTCATGCCGTAGCGTTCGAGAATGCGATGTCCCGTGCGCTGTTCGAACTGCAGATGGGTTTCGGCCAGAAGCGGCGCGGACCCGGACACGAACAGGCGCATGTGGGACACAAGCTCCCTGGTGAAGCGCGGATCATCAAGAAGACGCGTGTAGAATGTCGGCACCCCCATCATCGCGGTCGCGCCGGGCAGGCTTGCGATGACCTGATCGAGGTCGAATTTCGGCATGAAGATCATGCTGCTGCCCGCCGCCAGAGTGACGTTTGTCGCCACGAAAAGGCCATGCGTATGAAAGATGGGAAGCGCGTGCAGCAATACGTCGTCCGCGGTGAAGCCCCATTTCCCGACCAGGGCCTGCGCGTTCGACAGCAGGTTGGTCTGGGTCAGCATCGCGCCCTTCGAGCGCCCAGTCGTCCCCGATGTATAAAGAAGGGCGGCCAGATCGTCGCCCCCCCGATCCACGGTCGCAAAGCTCTCGGGCATAGCGCGCGCCAGGTCCGGCAATGTGCCGGTACCATCGGCATTGAGTGTCTCCAGCCGGGCCCCCTGCTGCTGTGCGACATGGGTCAGGCTTTTTTCGCTGCGCGCGTCGCAGACGATCAGGGCCGCGCCGCTATTTTCGATGAAGTAGCTGAGTTCATCAACCGTATACGCGGTATTGAGCGGCAAGAAGACCAACCCCGCCTGTGCACAGGCCGCATAAAGCGCCAGGGCCTGCGGTGATTTCTCGACCTGGGCGGCAATGCGGTCTCCGGGGTTCAGGCCGATTTCCGCGGTCAGGTTGGCAATCTGGGCGCTTGAGGCGAGGAAGTCCCGATAAGAGATCACCCGGCCGTCGGTGAGCTGCAGAAAGGGCGCGACGTTTCCGGCGTGAATACCGAAAAGACCGTCGTAGAGAGGGTTAGCCATTCACTTACCTTTCTTGGGTCCTGGCGGGTTCGACAGTTCCGGCCAATGCCTTGACTTCGGACGTGGCGATGACTTCGCGCGTGGTGACGAAGTTTTCGTGGTTCTGCGCAACCCGTGGCAGATCGTAGAGATAGTTCACCATCGTGCCGCCCGACTGGGCACGGCCCTTTTCGGAGGTATCGGCGTCTGCGTGAACCGCATGAACGATGGCGCCATTGCCCAGATGAAACCGCGCCACCGGATCAAAGGGCAATCCGTTGCGGGATTTCGCGTTCAGCAGGTAATGCGCGGCCAGAGCCCGCATATCTTCGGCGTCGGTCATGTCCCATGTCATCTTCGCCTTGTCCAGCCAGCGGGTCAGGCCGGGAATGGGCGACAGGGTCACAAACGTGGTCAGGCCCGACAGTTCGGCGGCAAGATCCGAGGCGACCTGCTTGATCAGGGAATTGCCGAAAGAAATGCTGGCCAGGCCTGCCTGGCAATTCGAGATCGAATAGAACACGGCCGTGTCCGCCTCTTCGGCCGGCAATGCATCGCGGTCTTCGGCCAACAGGGCCTGAACGGACCCCGGGATACCCTTCGTCAGGGCGACCTCGACGAAGATAAGCGGCTCGTCGGGCATGGACGGGTGGAAGAAGGCAAAACAACGCCTGTCCTTGGGTTGAAGCCGGCGACGCAGATCATCCCAACTGTCGATGGCGTGCACGGCCTCGTAGGCGATGATCTTTTCGAGGATATGGGCCGGGCTTTCCCAGTTGATCGGACGCAGCACCAGGAATCCACGATTGAACCACGACGCGAAGAGGTGCCGGAAATCCAGATCCAGCGCCTGAAGCTCAGGTTCCTCGCCCCCCAGCCGCAACAGGTCGGCCCGCATCTTGACCAGCGCCCCGGTCGCACCCGGAACCCGGTTCAGACGGCGGATCAACTCTTGCCGGGCCGGTTCCGCCGCCTCGGCAAACGCCCGGTAGCTGGCCTTGGACGGGCGGCGTTCGTATTCATCCAGCGTGGAGCGCACCGTCTCGGGGTCAATATTCATCGTGATGGCGATGCTTTGGAGGAATTCCAGCTTTTCCGCATCATCCAGCCCGGCAAATCGCGACAGGATCTCGCGGGCCAGTGCCAGGCCCGACGTCTCGCCCGCCGATCCGACAAGGGCCGTGGCCATTTCGGTCAACGGGCGGCCATCCAGCGTCATGTCGGGTGTCTCGCGGCGATAGCGCCGCTCGAATACCGTTGAGAGAAGGTCAGCCAAAAGGGTCATACCGTGGTTCCCATGACAAGATCAGGCAGCCATGTGGCGAGACCCGGGAAAAGGCACAGCAGGATGATTGCCAGCACCATGCAGGCCACGAAAGGCAGCGACCCGGTCAGGATGGTCCTGAGCGAAATATCCGGCGCAATGCCGTTGATGACGTAAAGGTTCAGTCCCACGGGCGGCGAGATCAGGCCAATCTCCATGTTTATTGTCAAGACGACCGCGAACCAGATCGGGTCAAATCCGGCCGTGGTGATAATCGGCAGCAGGATCGGGGCCGCCATGAGGATAACGGCCACTGGCGGCAGGAAGAACCCCGCGATCAGCAGGAACACGTTGACCGCCCCCATCAGAACCCAGCGGTTCACATCCAGCGTACCGATCCATTCGGCAATCGACTGGGTGATGAACAGCGACGACAGCATGTAGGAAAACACCCCGGCCGCCGCGATGATGAACAGGATCATCACGCTTTCCTTGGTGCTGTCACGCAGCACGTTCCAGAGCGCAGCCGGATGCCACAGCTTGTAGATGATGACGGCGATCAGCAGGCACAGCAGCGCACCGACGGCAGCGGTTTCCGAAGGCGTGGCGATACCGCCATACATGGCATAAAGCACCCCGAGGATGATCAGCAGAAACGGCAGCACGCGCGGGAGGATCTCGAACCGTTGGGCCCAGGTGTAGCTGCCCGATCCCAGCAGGGCGGCATCGCCGGATTTCCAGGTGGAATACAGCGACCAGGCCATGAACAGGCCAACCAGCAGCAGACCCGGCACCACCCCGGCCAGGAACAGCCGGCCGATAGACGTCTCGGTGGCGATCCCATAGACGATCATCGTCACCGAAGGCGGGATCAGTATGCCCAAGGTGCCGCCCGCGGCGATCGATCCGGCGGCGACGCCGTCGGGATACCCGCGCTTGCGCATCTCGGGGATGCCCATCTTGCCGATCGCGGCACAGGTCGCGGGGGAGGAACCGGACATCGCGGCGAACAAGGCGCAGGCCCCGAGGTTCGACACGACCAGCCCGCCGGGAACCCGCGTCAACCAGCGTTCCAGCGCCTCGTAAAGGTCGGCACCCGCCCGGGTCGAGGCGATCGAGGCCCCCATGATGATGAACATCGGGATCGACAGCAAAGCGAAATTGTCCAGTTTGCCGAACAGGATCTCGGGCATCAGTTCCAGAGAACGCGGACCGTCGAAGACGATCAGGAAACCGGCGGACACGATCAGCAGGCCAATGGCCACCGAAACACCGGAGAAGAGAACCAGAATGGTGGCAATCGCCACGATCCCGCCAAGCAAAAGAGGATCCATCGTCGTCACTCCAGGCCGAAGGGTTTGTCGACGCCGGTCAGAACAGCGATCAGATCAGCGATCAGTTGCAACAGCAGCAGGCCGAAGCCTACGGGGATCGCGAGATAGGGGATCCACAGGCGCACCCCCCAGATCGTATCGGAGCGCCAGCCACGATCCCAGGCGAAGTGCCAGTAATCGAACCCGTAGAACAACATCACGCTGACGATTGCGATCGACAGGACCGACGTGAGGATTGCCATGTAGAAGCGGGGTCGCGGGGCCAGCGAAATCGGAATCAGATCGACATTCACATGTCCGCGCAAACGCTGAACATAGGGCAAACCGACAAGGGTTGCGGCAATGACGAGGTAAATCACGGCCTCAGTCTGCCAGATGGTCGATCCGTTGAGAACAAAGCGCACGAAGATCATCTGGCAGGTGATGGCGACGGCCGCGACGATCATTCCGGCGGAACACCACCCTGCCAGGGTCGACAGCGCGGCGACGACTTTCAGGAAAGGGTTGTTCCCCGTTTGCGCAACAGCAGCAGAGCTATGTCCTCCGGCCATGATCGCCTCCCTTCGATTTGCGTTGAGTGGAGTGCGGGGCAGCGTCCGGCTGCCCCGCCCGGCGTTATTCGACCGCCAGTGCCATATCGAGCAGCGCTTGACCGTCGGAGACTTCCTCGACGAATTTCGCGTAGGACGTTTCCATGGCCAGTTTGCGCCAGGCGTCGAAATCCTCGGCGCTCATTTCGGCGATTTCGACACCGGCTTCCTTGAAGACCTCGGCAGAGGCGGCGTCCTGCTTCTTGGCCTCTTCCAGGTAATAGGCCTCCGCCTTCCCGGCGGCGGCCAGAAGGGCGTTTTGCTGGTCCTCGCTCAGGCCCTCGAAGGTGCTCTTGTTCATCAGCAGCGGCTGATACATGAACCACAGCGCAACGTCGCCGGCCGGGGTGTAGCAGCTGACCTGCTCGTAGATCCGGTAGCTGACAAAGGACGAAGACGAGGTGTTGGCAGCCTGAAGAACGCCGGTCTGCATCGCATTGTAGATTTCGGAAGACGCCATCGACGCGATCGAGGCCCCTGCCCCCGCCAGCATCTGCTCGAACGACTTGCCGGCCGCACGGGTTTGCAGGCCCGCCACATCCTCCGGGGCGGTGATGCACTTGTCCTTGCCCGCGAAACCACCGGCCAGATACCCATGCACCAGCACCATCACGTCATCCTCGGCCATCTTGGCCTCCAGCGCCTCCATGAAGGCCGACTTGGACAGGCGCGCCGCGTGGTCGTGGTTCTTGACCAGACCCGGCATCAGGGTCAGGTTATAGGCTGGCTGCTGACCACCGGCATAGGACAGCGGCAGAACCGTCATGTCCAGCTGACCGCGGCTCAGCGGTTTGTATTGCTCGCGCGGCTTGAAGAGCGACTTGGAGCCGAAAATCTTTATCTCGAGATCGACATCGGCGGCGGCCACTTCATCAGCCACGATCTGTGCAACCTGGTGACGGATATCCTTGTTCGACCACTGGTGGGACAGGCGCAACTCCGTCGCGGTCGCCACCGTGGCAACGGATGCCAGTGCCATCGCGGCGACGGCGGATTTCAGAATGGATTTCATGTTTTCCTCCCATAGAAATCAAGCCCGGAATATACCGGGGATGCCGCGATCATAGGTGCCGCATGTTTTTTGTGTCAATATTTTTGTATACAAGAACAAGGGGATTGAATTTTTGCAAGAACTTCAGTAGGAAAAATCCATGAATATTCGTCATGCAGATATCATCGCCGAACAGCTCGAAGAACGAATATTCGACGGCACCTATGCGAATGGGGATCGTCTCGACGAAGTCCGTCTGGCCGAACAATTCGGCGTCTCCCGCACCCCTTTGAGAGAGGCTTTGCAAAGGCTTGCGCGGTCCGGTCTGGTAGAGTTGATCCCCCGGCGCGGGGCGTTCGTACGCCAGCCGGGCCCTGTCGAACTCATGGAAATGTTCGAGGTCATGGCGGAACTCGAGGTCGTGTGCGGCCGGCTGGCGGCGAAACGCATCTCGGACGAGGCCCTGGCGGATCTGCATGATGCAAACGACAAGTGTCAGGCCGCCGTCGAGGCGCATGATCCTGATCTCTATTATGCGGAAAACGAACGGTTCCACAAAATCGTCTACCGGGAATCCGGCAATACCTTCCTGGAGAAAGAGACCCGGAATTTGCACCGGCGGCTTCAACCTTACCGTCGCCAGCAGTTGCGATTGCGAGGTCGCATGGCGCAGTCGATGAGTGAACACCACGCGATCCTGGAGGCCCTCGAAAAGGGGGATCCCGAGGCCACGGCGGAGGCATTGCGCGGACATGTCGCGATACAGGGTGAAAAATTCCACAGCCTGATGGCGACCCTGAGAAACGCCGCGGAATAGGTTTTCGGCCTCAGTCCGGCGCGCGTGCCACCGTCAAACCATCAAAGTGTTCCCGGAACCCGATCTGGCAGGACAGGCACGGCATGGACGTGACGGGTTGCCCCCGCGCAGGAGCCGCCGCAGGCCAGCGTCACGGAGGATTTCCATGATCTTCCTCCGGTTTCGCCCCTTGGCTCAGGGTTGCCCGGTGCGGGCGGTGCGGAACATCTCAGCGAAATCGCGCGCAACGTCGTCGACATGCGTTGGCTGCGTCAGCGTCCGAGCCGCCGCATCCGTCAACGACTTGTCGATATGTGTGCCACCGTAATGATCGAACAGGGTTTGCATGAAGGGGGCCGTGAATTCCGGATGGTACTGAACCGACAGCGCCGGGAAATCATAGGCGATACGCCCGATCGGGCAGCGCGCACTTCCCGTCATGTCCCGCGCGCCCTCGGGCGCGGACTGGACCTGGTCCTGGTGCATGGCAAAGGCCGTAAGATCATCATAGGTTTCCGCCCCCAGAACCCATCCGCCGGCTGATTTCTCGACGCGCGCCCCATAGGCGTGGGCCATGATCTGGTGACCGAAACAGATGCCGCCGACCGGGATTTGCGCATCCCGAAGATGTCGCAGAAAAGTGGCCATCGGCCCCATCCACGGCATCTCGTCGTAAACGCCGTGACGGCAGCCCGTGATCATGTAGCCATCGAAACGCTCCGCTTGGGGCAGGTCGGCCCCGGCATGAACCGCCACCCTGTCCCATGTCGCATCGGGCATTGCCGGGGACATCCACGCTTCGAACATGTCCGGGAAATCGCCGTGCTCCGCCTTCATTTCATCGGTGGGGATATCGGTTTCGAGTACACAGATTCGCATGGCTACACCTGGGCCTTTTGGGTGCGGTCGCGCAGGGTGAACACGACCGAAATGGGAATAAGGGTCAGCGACAACAACAAGATAAGCGTTCCGACCGCATTGGCTTCCGGCGTCACCCCGCGCCGCATGGTCGAATAGATACACATCAATAGGGTTTTGTCGCGCTCTGTCAGAAAGAAGGTGACCGGAGTTTCATCGAATGAAAGCACAAAAGACAAGGGCCCCGCGCCGGTCAACGAGGTTCGGATACTCGGCAGGATGACACGTGAAGGGGTCAAGCGACCTTGGCAGGTCGGCGCCCTCACCCGGATCGGAAACGTTGGTCGACCCAAGGCGCCTTGGCTTCGGACTGCCCGCGGGTATCGGCGTCAGCATTTCGAAAGACGGGCCGGATCACTACAGGTTATCTCGTGGCCGTGCCTTGCAGCGGGGGGATATCCGACCAGTCGTGATGTCAGAGCCCCATCCGGTCGGCGATCGCGACGATGCGGTACATGTCGCGCAAGACCGGTTTCTCGATCAGCTTGCCATCGATCACCACAAGGCCCGTATCGGCGGCCTCGAACTCGGTGATGACGCGACGGGCGCGGGCAATCTTGTCGGGTGATGGCGTAAAGACCTCGTTGAGTGCCGCGATCTGCCTGGGATGCACGGAGCCTTTCCCGGCAAAGCCCATATCACGCACTTTTTCCGCCTCGATCCGCATGCCCTCGGGATCATCAAGATCGAGAAACGGCACGTCGATGACATCGAGCCCCGCCGCCGCGGAGGCGTGCACCACCCGGGCGCGCGCATGGTAAAGACCCTCGTAGGAATTCACGCACCGCAACTCCGCGGCCATGTCCACACCCCCGAAAAACATCGCGTCGATCCTGTCGGAGCAGCGCGCAATCTCGAAAACGGCCTCAAGCCCCTCGTTCGTCTCGATGATGACATGCAGGCGCGTGGCCTGCCCCGCCTCGCCAAGCAACTGGTCCAGCATCACCACCTCGTCGGGCGTGCGGACCTTGGGCATCATCAGCGCGGGCGGCGGCGTGGCCGTGCCCAGGATCGCGTTCACATCCTCGATCCCGGCACGTTCCCGCATGGAATTGATCCTGACGATCCGCTCCACCCCGTCATCGGCCTGGCGCTCTTCGAACAGCGCCAGGGCATGGGCGCGCGCCTGCGGCTTGTCCTTGGGGGCGATCCCGTCTTCCAGCTCCACACAGACGATATCGGCGCCAGATACCAGTGCCTTGGGAAACATGTCCGGGCGTAGACCCGGCGTGAAAATGAAACTTCGTCGCGGGCGTGGGGTGCGTTGGGTCATGATCGTCTCTCTGTGTTCGCGCCGGCCCGGTCAATTCACGCGGGCCAATGCAGTGTCTTTGTTTCAAAATAGTCTTCCAGACCCAACAGGCCGCCCTCGCGGCCATTGCCCGATTGCTTGTACCCCCCGAAAGGCGAGCCGTAGTTGAACCCGCCTCCGTTGATGTGAATGGCACCGGCGCGCAGACGGGGCGCGACCCGCTCCGCCCGGGCCGTGCTGCCGGTCTGGACATAGGCGGCAAGGCCGTAGGGCGTGTCATTGGCAAGACCGATGGCTTCGGCCTCATCCTCGAAAGGTATGATCACCAGCACCGGGCCGAAGATTTCCTCTTGCGCGATCCGCATATCATTGCGGACATCGGCAAAGATCGTGGGTTTGACGAACCACCCCGTCTCGCATCCCTCCGGCTTGCCCGGGCCGCCGGTGAGAAGGGTCGCGCCCTCGTCGAGGCCCACGTGGATCATTGCCTGAACGCGGTCGAACTGGATACGATCGAAAAGCGGGCCGATGTGATCGCCTTCCTGTGCCGGGTCGCCAACCGCGATGTCCTCGGCTGCGCGCCGCGCGATTTCGAGAACGGCGTCATAGCAACTGCGCTCCACCAGAAGGCGGGTCGGCGCATCGCAGGATTGCCCGGTGTTGAACATGCATTCCTGAACCGACGCCGTCACGCGGTCTTCCAGATCGCAATCCGCAAAGACGAGGTTGGGGGATTTGCCACCCAGTTCCAGCGTCACACGCTTGACCGTTTCCGCGGCATCGTGGGTTACGGCGATTCCTGCCCGGGTCGAGCCGGTGAAGGACATCATCTGCACGTCCTTATGGCGTGACAGGGCCGACCCCACCGTGATGCCATCGCCATTCACAAGGTTGAAGACCCCGGCCGGATAGCCCGCCTCGTGGATCATCTCGGCATAGATCATCGCGGAAACCGGCGTGTGTTCGGACGGTTTCAGCACGCAGGTGCAGCCCGTCGCAAGCGCGGGGATCACCTTGAGCGCGATCTGGTTCATCGGCCAGTTCCATGGCGTGATCAAACCGCAAACGCCAATCGGTTCACGCAGCATGACGTCGCCATTGTCCAGAGTATTGCGTGTGTGCAACGACTCCAACGCGTCGATGAAGCCCTGCAAATGGCCCAGGGCGGCATCGGCCTGCACCTCGCGCGCCATGGTGATCGGCGCACCCATTTCCAACCGCATGGCCTGTGCGAGGTCTTCAAGGCGATCCTCTGTCACCTCCCTCAAACGTGTCAGAAGTGCGAGCCGTTCGGCCTTGCCGGTTTGCGAATAGGTATCAAAGGCGCTCTTGGCCGCGGCGACGGCCTTGTCCACATCGGCGCCATTTCCAAGCGCAACGGTCCCTATCCTTTGTTCGGTCGCCGGGTTGAGAACCGGCATGACCGCATCCGAAACCGGGTCGATCCATCGGCCACCGATATAGAATTTTTGCAGGTTTTCCATTTTATTTAGAGGCTCCTGGCTCAACGGGCCCGCGCGATGGCGGTGTCGACGAGGGCACGTATCTCGGCAAGGCTGGCGAGGCGCGGGTTGGTCCCCGCGGCGCTGTCCAGACATGCCTTTTCGGCAATGCGCCCGGAGCAGTCCGCCGGCACGCCGATCTCGTTCAACGACCGGGGGATACCGATCTCGTCGAGCCTGCGCTCGATCTCGGCGATGAACCCGTCCACGGACCTGTCAGCCA
>JANSYB010000584.1 GCA_024742655.1 Paracoccaceae bacterium
CAGGCTCTTGATGATGCCGAGATCACCCGCCTTGGTCGCGGCATAGTTCACCTGCGCGAACTGGCCCTTCTGACCGTTGATCGAGCTGATGACGATGATGCGGCCGAACTTGCGCTCGCGCATGCCGGGCCAGACCGGGTGCACGGTATTGAACACGCCCGTCAGGTTGGTGTCGATAACCTCGTGCCACTGCTCGGGCGTCATCTTGTGGAAGGGCGCGTCGCGGGTGATGCCGGCATTGGCCACGACGATATCGATCGGGCCCAGATCGGCCTCGACCTGCGCGATTCCGGCCTTGGAGGCCTCGTAATCGGCCACGTTCCACTTGTAAGTCTTGATCCCGGTCGCCTCGGTAAAGGCCGCGGCCTTTTCATCGTTGCCGGCATAGGTGGCGGCCACTTCGTAGCCTTCGGCCTTCAGGGCCTTGGAAATTGCTTCTCCGATGCCCCGGCTGCCGCCGGTGACGAGTGCTACACGTGCCATTGAAATCCTCCAGTATGGCTGAATGCTTTGGTAACTCTGTTACCTGTTGACGCCCCGGCGCGCAACTTTATTGCGCCCGCCTTGGGTTGTCCTGGGGTGCGCCCTCATGGCGCACCACTGGTTTTTTCTTCGAATCTTAGCGCTCCACGCACATTGCAACGCCCATGCCACCGCCGATGCACAGCGTGGCGAGGCCCTTCTTGGCGTCGCGCCGCTGCATTTCAAAGAGCAGGGTGTTCAGAACGCGGCAACCGGATGCACCGATCGGGTGACCGATGGCGATGGCGCCACCATTCACGTTCACGATCGACGGATCCCAGCCCATGTCCTTGTTCACGGCGCAGGCCTGCGCGGCAAAGGCCTCGTTGGCCTCGACCAGATCGAGGTCATCCACGCTCCAGCCGGCTTTCTCCAGCGCCTTGCGGCTGGCATGGATCGGGCCGACACCCATGATCGACGGGTCAAGACCGGCGGTCGCGTAGGACGCGATCCGCGCCAGCGGTGCGATCCCGCGCTTCTCGGCCTCGTCCGCACTCATCAGCAGCACGGCCGCCGCCCCATCATTGAGGCCCGAGGCATTCGCCGCGGTAACGGACCCGTCCTTGGCAAACGCCGGGCGCAGTTTCTGCATGGCGTCCATCGTGGCGCCGTGGCGGATGTATTCGTCCTTGTCCACGACGATGTCGCCCTTGCGCGTCTTGACGGTGAAGGGGATCACCTCGTCGTCGAACTTGCCGGCATTCTGTGCGGCCTCCGCCTTGTTCTGGCTGGCGACGGCGAATTCATCCTGCATGTCGCGGGTGATCTGCCACTGGTCGGCCACGTTCTCGGCGGTCTGGCCCATATGGTAGCCATTGAAGGCGTCCCAAAGGCCATCGCGGATCATCGTGTCGATGTATTTCATGTCGCCCATCTTGTGGCCCGCGCGCAGATGCGCGGCGTGAGGCGACAGGGACATGTTTTCCTGCCCGCCCGCGGCCACGATGGCGGCATCGCCCAGCTGGATGTGCTGCGCGCCCAGGGCCACGGCCCGCAAGCCCGAGCCGCAGACCTGGTTGATGCCCCAGGCCGCACTTTCGATGGGCAGGCCCGCGTTGACATGCGCCTGGCGCGCCGGGTTCTGGCCCTGTGCGGCGGTCAGCACCTGACCCAGGATGGTTTCCGAAACCTCGGATTTCTCGATACCGGCGCGGGCGACGATCGCCTCGAGCACGGCAGCGCCCAGATCATGGGCCGGCGTGTTCGCGAACGCGCCACTGAATGAACCGACAGCGGTACGTGCGGCCGATGCGATAACTACGTTGGTCATGTGTTCCTCCACCAAGACGTGGCCGAGGAGTGCCGGGTATTCACATCAGATGCGGGCCCCAGAATCCCCCGCCGTTGGCGGCGTGATACCGCATATGCCGCGCTGCGGCAACCGACGGAATGTCACAGACCGTGATGCGCTCAGGCACTGACCCGTTCCGGTACCTGCTCAAGCCATGGCGGGTGGATCGTCGGCGCGCCGAAATAATAGCCCTGCAAACAGTCGATCCCGATGCTTTCCAGATAGGCGGCATCGCGCGGCTGTTCCACGCTTTCGGCGATTGTGACCATGTCGAACTGTTCGCCGATGGAAATCAACGCGTTCGTCAAAACCTGATTGTCGGGGTCATCACAGATCCCGCGGATGAACTGACCGTCGATCTTGAGAATGTCGAAATAGAAATCCCTCAGATACCGGAATGATGTGAAGCCCGCCCCGAAATCGTCCAGCGCGAAACTGATTC
>JANSYB010000283.1 GCA_024742655.1 Paracoccaceae bacterium
CTTGTTCTTGAAGGCCGAGCCCCCCAGAACCGGCACGAAGCTGAGCGACAGCGTGCCCTTGCGCAGCAGGCTGCGCAGGGTCGGCACGTCGGGCTCTTCGCCTTCGAGATAGGCCATCATCGCGTCGTCGTCCATTTCGACGGCCGCCTCGATCATCTTGCCGCGCCATTCCTCGGCCATGTCCTTGAGGCTGTCGCGCACGGGCGCCTTGATCCAGGACGCGCCCAGATCTTCACCTTGCCAGAGCCACTCTTCCATGGTCACGAGATCGATCAGACCTTCCAGGTCGCTTTCCGATCCGATCGGAACGCCCACCGGAACCGGGATCGCACCGGTGCGATCCTCGATCATGCGCACGCAGTTGAAGAAATCGGCGCCGATCTTGTCCATCTTGTTGACGAAGACGATGCGCGGCACCTTGTACCGATCGGCCTGACGCCACACGGTTTCGGTCTGCGGCTCGACGCCGGCGTTGGCATCCAGAACACAGACAGCACCGTCCAGAACGGCCAGCGAGCGTTCCACCTCGATGGTGAAGTCCACGTGGCCGGGGGTGTCGATGATGTTCAAACGGTGCTTTTCGGAATCGGGCTCGACACCGTTCTCGGTGCGCTCCCAGAAGGTGGTCGTCGCCGCCGACGTAATGGTGATGCCGCGTTCCTGCTCCTGCTCCATCCAGTCCATGGTGGCGGCACCATCGTGCACCTCACCGATGTTGTGGGATTTGCCGGTGTAGAACAGGATCCGTTCCGAGCAGGTCGTCTTGCCTGCGTCGATATGGGCCATGATGCCGAAGTTGCGGTAGCGGTCGAGCGGATAGTCGCGTGCCATGGTGTAATGCCTCTAGGGGGTTACCAGCGATAGTGGCTGAAGGCCTTGTTGGCTTCGGCCATCTTGTGGGTGTCTTCACGTTTCTTGACGGCGGAACCGCGCGAGTTCACCGCATCCAGAAGTTCACCGGCCAGGCGCTCTTCCATGGTGTTCTCGTTGCGGGCGCGGCTGGCGTTGATCAGCCAGCGGATCGCCAGGGCCTCGCGGCGCTCGGGGCGGACCTCGACAGGCACCTGATAGGTGGCACCACCAACCCGGCGCGAGCGAACCTCGACCGACGGCTTGATGTTGTCGAGCGCCTCGTGGAAGATTTCCACCGGCGCGCGCTTGACCTTGTCCTCGACCCGGTCGAGCGCGTTGTAGACGATGCGTTCGGCGACAGACTTCTTGCCGTCGATCATCAGGTTGTTCATGAATTTCGTCAGAACCCGGTCGCCAAATTTGGCGTCGGGCAGGATTTCGCGTTTTTCGGCTGCGTGACGACGAGACATCTGTTCTTCCTCTTACCTTGGACGCTTGGCGCCGTATTTCGAACGGCGCTGCTTGCGGTCCTTGACGCCCTGCGTGTCGAGCACGCCGCGCAGAATATGATAGCGAACGCCGGGAAGGTCCTTCACACGGCCGCCACGGATCAGGACAACCGAATGTTCCTGAAGGTTGTGGCTTTCACCGGGGATATAGCTGATCACCTCGAACCCGTTGGTCAGGCGCACCTTGGCGACCTTACGCATGGCCGAGTTCGGCTTCTTCGGCGTGGTGGTGTAAACACGCGTGCAAACGCCGCGCTTTTGCGGGCACCCCTGAAGGTGCATCGACTTCTGGCTTCTTACTTTGGGCTGCCGCGGCTTGCGGATCAGCTGCTGGATCGTTGGCATTGGGTCTTTTTCCCCGTTTCTCAACACATGTGTCTGCACGAGAACGACCCCGTGCGGTTTCAGTTCGCTGCCCCTTACGCGTCCGCAAAGCGCAAATACCGCAATCGTTCCCATTCCGAGGTGAACGACGCGGTGGGTTCCCAGAGGATCGGGGCAGATAAAGCGCCCGGATCTTGTCCACTTGAATTTTGATATCAGCGTCGGGGCGACCCCCTCTGCCGGATGGGGGGCGTATAGGGGGAGTCGGATGGGTTGTCAACAGCGCCCGGCCGGCCCCCCGGCGGGCTCGACAAAGGTGCCACGGACGCCCGCGTTTCGCCTTGTTTGCGCCCAACGCTTTTGCCACCATGCCGGGCAGATCGTCGAAAGGTGCGGGCGTCATGCGTTGTATTGGTATCTGTCGGTTTTCCTATCCTGCCGTTGGCGGGTTCAAACGCATGCATGACACCATTGAGGAGCGCGAGGCCTACCTATACGCGCCAGAGAGGATGGAGCTGCGTTTTCGCCATTTCGAAACCCTCACCCTGCCCTCCATCGCCGCGCAAAAGGACAAGCGGTTTACCTTCCTGATCGTCACCGGCGAGCGGATGCCAAAACCCTGGTGGGAACGGCTCAACGATATCACCGCCCCAGTCGAACAGATCAGGATCGTGACCGCCGAACCGATGAAGCACCGTACAGCGATGCAACTGGCCATCCAGGCGGAACTGGGCGACGAGGAAACCGAGTCACTGCAATTCCGGCTCGATGACGACGATGCGGTGGGCACGAATTTCGTACGCGGTATCCGGCGCACCGCGCGGCTGGCCGGCAAGTTGCGGCAGGCCTGGCCCAACATGGTGATCGAATACGCCACCGGGTATTCCGTGAAACTGGGCCCCGACGGCATCCTGGCGCAGCCGGTACGCGGGCAATTCCTGGCCTGTGGTCTGGCGGTCCTGTTCCGGCCCGGCGACACCAAAACCGTGATGAACTACGGCCACCACAAGCTGCACCACGAGATGCACACGATCATCGATCCCGAGACGGTGATGTACCTGCGCGCCGTGCATGACGACAATGATTCCCGCGCCCGCACCCGAGAGGGCGCCCTGCAGCCGTTGACCGATGAGGAACGCGCCTTTTTCAAGGCCCGGTTCAATGTCGACGAGTCGGTTGTGAAAGCGGCCTTTTCCGCCCCATACGGGCTTCGCGATACAGCATGAACAGCCCGCTGCCCACGACAATAGTCGCCCCCAGCAGGGTCAGCGGCTCGGGCCATTCGTCAAACGCCACCCAGCCCAGCAGCAGCGCCCACAAAAGGCCGGTGTAACGGAAGGGCGCGACGAAACTGATCTCGCCCACGCGCATCACCATGATCGAAAACAGGTAACCGCCAATGATGAAAAGGGCCGCCCCTGCCGTCAGGCCCAGTTCGCGCCCGCCCATCGGCACCCAGCCCGACCCGAGCCCGGCAATCCCGAAAAACACCATGATGGCAAGCGAGGTCACCAGCGTGACGAACATCGACGGCACCTCGCGCGACAACCGCCGCGCCGACAGGTCCCGCACCGTCACGCAGATCACCGCGATCAACGTATAGATCGAGTAGAAATTGAAATCCGCCGCCCCCGGCCGCACGATCAGCATCACGCCGACAAAGCCCGCCATGATGGCCACCATCCGCCGCCAGCCGACCGACTCTCCGAAAAACAGCGCCGCGGCCAGCGTGATCGTCAGAGGCAGGGCCTGCAGGATCGCGGTCACATTGGCGATCGGCATGTTGAACAGCGCCGTGAGAAAGAAATAGGCCGCCGCCGTCTCCGCCACGGTCCGCAGCGCCACCAGGCCCCAATCGCGTCGCGCAAGCCGCGTGCGCAAGACCCCCATGCGCCACGCGATCACCGCAACCGCAACCGAGGTCAGAACCCCGCGCAGGAACAACAGCTGAAACAGCGGGATATCACCCGCCATCATCTTCATCAGCGTGTCGTTGAACGTGAAGCACGCCATCGACACCATCATCAGAAGTGCCCCGGTCAGGTTGTCGGATCGTGCCATTTCGCGCCCGCGTTGTTCCCTGCGGGCATTAGACCCGGATCGGGCCGAACGGCAAGGGCCGAGACGCGCCACAGGCCTTCACCGGGACGCGGCCCATCCTTCATCTGGCCGGAAATACCTCAGGGGGGCGTTGAAACTGGTCCGGTTTCAACGTGGGGGACAGCGTCCCCCATCGAAAAGACAAAGCGTGGCGCAGCCACACCGTTCGACAGCGGTCAGGCCAGCGCGGCGGTCAGGGCGCCGTGCAGCGCGGGGTTCGCCGCCACCACACCGTCCAGCCGTGGCTCGCGATTGTTGAAGATCAGCGGCTTGCCCCGCCTGTCCGATGTCACCGCGCCGGCCTCGCGCAGGATCAGGTCACCGGCGGCGATGTCCCATTCCCAGGTTGCGCGCAAGGTGAACATCGCATCGAACCGCCCTTCGGCCACCAGCGCCAGACGATAGGCCAGCGACGGGCGAAAGCCGCGCTCCACGTCCGGCGGGCCATCGCGCCAATGCTCGGGCGAAAACCCCGGTTTGGCCGCCAGAACCGACGCGCCCGTCAGGTCCCGCCGCGCGCCCACCCGCATCGGCACACCGTTCAGGCTGGCCCCCTGCCCCTCTGCGGCGGCATAAAGCTTGTCGCGCTGCGGCAGGTAGACGACCGCGGCGGTCACGCGGCCCTGATGCGCCACGGCCAGCGAATGCGCCCAGGTGCGCGAGCCATCGATGAAACTGCGCGTGCCGTCGATCGGGTCGATAATGAAGACCGTGTCGCGGTGCAGCCGGTCGATGCCGTCCTCGGTCTCCTCCGACAACCAGCCATAACCCGGGCGCGCGGCGCGCAGCACGTCCTCCAGAAGGTCATTCACCGCCAGGTCCGCCTCTGTC
>JANSYB010000673.1 GCA_024742655.1 Paracoccaceae bacterium
GAAAATAGTTTCTGCGGATCTCGCCACCGACGAAGTGATCCGACTGTCCAGTGCGATTGAAACACCCGAGGTGGCCGAGGTTCTTGAACCGCTGTGGGGCTCGCTTCAGACCTACAAGGCCGGTAGCCAGATCGTGCGCGAGGGGGATGATTACCCGGCGGTCATTCTGCTGATCGATGGGTGGCTGTCCGTCTACAAGACCCTTCAGGATGGCGATTGCCAGATGATCGATCTCGTGCTGCCGTTCGACATCGTGCAGACGGCGTCGGCCAACAGTCACCTGGCGGCGGCAGGTGTCGAGGCACTGTCGGATGTCACGATTGCCAGCCTGAGCTTGACGGCCTGGGAGGAGTTGCTTGTCGATAATCCCGGCCTGCGCAAGATGGAGGCCACCCTGTCCCGGGCGTCGCGGGCGCGCATATCCGAACGTATGCTTCGACTGGGCAGGGGGGATGCGATGGCCCGTATCGCCTATGCGTTTCTCGAATTGTGGATCCGTCTGCACGTGATCGGACGGCCCGGGCGCAGCTGCTTTCACCTGCCCATGACCCAACAGAAAATCGGCGAGTTCACGGGGATGACCTCGGTTCATGTCTGCCGGGTGATCGGGCGGCTGGAAAACCTGGGGATCATTTCCTCGAATGATCATACCAACATTGTCCTGCTGGATGTGCCCGGCCTTGCAAAGCTGGCCGAGATCGATGCAGACGACCTGCGCGAGGAAATCCAGACATCGATCGAAATCGATATCAACTGGTCCAGTCTCAAACAGGCCAAGGCCAGCTGAGGGCCGGATGTCTCAGGTGTTCGGCACCGGCATCAGGTCGTCCGCGTCTGAACCGGCATGTTCTGTTCGCCAATGATGTTATCGTGGTCGCCATCCCCCGGGGTGCCGGGTTTGGCGGGGCGCCAGCAGGCGATCGGTCGGCATGGCCCTAGCCGGTCGAGGCGGCCCAGTCCCAGTACATGTCGCGCACGCGGCGGGTGACGGGGCCGATCTGGTAATTGGTGTCGTCAAAGGCGGTCACGGGGGTCACCTTCATCATGTTGCCGGACAGGAACACCTCGTCGGCGTCGTGGAAATCGTCAAAGGACATCACGCATTCATGCACCTTCACCCCGTCGGCGCGCAGGTTGGCGATGTGGCGTGCCCGGGTGATGCCAGCCAGAAAGGTGCCGTTGGGCACAGGCGTGAAGACCTCGCCATCCTTGACGGCGAAGGCATTGGCGGTCGCGGCCTCGGCCACGTTGCCAAGGGCATCGGCGACAAGCGCGTTTGTGAAGCCCTTGTCGCGCGCCTCGGCCAGCATGCGGGCATTGTTGGGGTAAAGGCAGGCGGCCTTGGCATTGACCACGGCATCCTCCATCACCGGGCGGCGGAACCGGGTGCGGGTGAGGGTGGCCGAAAACTCGGGTGCGGCCATGGGAATTTCCTCGAGGCTGATGGCAAAGCCGGTGCCGCCGCCCTCCTTTGGCACGATCGCGGACATGCCGCCGTCGATGGCCCAATACATCGGCCGGATGTAGACGGCCGCGTCCGGCGCGTAGGCCTTGAGGCCCTCGCGAACGATTTCGACCATGTCGGCGGTGCTGACCGTCGGGGTCACCATGAGGGCCTCGGCCGAGGCGTTGACGCGCGCGCAGTGCTTGTCGAGGTCGGGCGTCAGGCCATTGGCGAAGCGTGCGCCGTCGAAGACATTGCTGCCCAGCCACATGCCGTGATCGGCCGCGTTCATCACCGCGATGTCGCCGTCATGCCATGTGCCGTTGAAATAGGTGCGGATATTGGTGCCGGTCGGCATGATGCCCTCCCTCTCTTTGGGC
>JANSYB010000433.1 GCA_024742655.1 Paracoccaceae bacterium
CGCGAGGTGCGGCTCTCGGCCGGCGCGGGCTTCGTCGTGGTGGTCTGCGGCGAGATCATGACCATGCCCGGCCTGCCCAGAACCCCAGCCTCCGAAAACATACACCTCAACGACCAGGGCCAGATCGAAGGATTGTTCTGAGCCGTTATGGCCTGTCCCCGGCCCATGTGCTATGCGCATGGGCCAACGGGGGCCGGCTCTGGCCCGGAGGAGGTAAGGAACGAAAATGACAGCACAAATTATCGACGGCAAGGCCTTTGCGGCCACGGTGCGTGAAAAGGTGGCGGGCCATGTGGCGCGCCTGAAGGAAGAGCACGGCATCACGCCGGGTCTGGCCGTGGTTCTGGTGGGCGAAGATCCCGCCAGCCAGGTCTACGTTCGCTCGAAGGGCAAACAGACCGTTGAAACTGGGATGAATTCCTATGAGCACAAGCTGGACGCCTCGACGCCCGAGGACGAGCTGCTGGCGCTCATCGACAAGCTCAACAATGATCCGGCCGTTCACGGAATTCTCGTGCAACTGCCGCTGCCGGGACACCTGAACGAGGATCTCGTGATCAACTCGATTGACCCCGCCAAGGATGTGGACGGGTTCCATATCTCGAATGTGGGTCTGTTGGGCACAGGCCAGAAATCCATGGTGCCCTGCACGCCGCTTGGCTGCCTGATGATGCTGCGTGAATACCATGGCAGCCTGTCGGGGATGGATGCGGTCGTGATCGGCCGCTCCAACATCGTGGGCAAGCCGATGGCGCAGCTTCTGCTGGGTGACAGCTGCACCGTGACCATCGCGCATTCGCGCACCAAGGATCTGCCCGAGGTCGTGCGCCGCGCCGATATCGTGGTGGCCGCCGTGGGCCGGCCCGAAATGGTGCCGGGCGAATGGATCAAGGAAGGGGCCACCGTGATCGACGTGGGCATCAACCGGATCGAACGCGACGGCAAGAACGTGCTGGTGGGGGATGTGGATTTTCCCTCCTGCGCGGAGCGCGCGGGCGCGATCACCCCGGTTCCCGGTGGCGTGGGGCCGATGACCATCGCCTGCCTGCTGGCCAATACCGTGACGGCGTGCTGCCGGGCCAACGGCCTGTCAGAGCCCGAGGGCCTGACGGCCTGAGCGAAGAGAAAAGAAGAATGTTGAACCCGGGCCCCGCGCCCGGGTTTTTCATGTCAGGCAGACAGGCATCATCGTGCCGGTCAGCAGGGCGATATGTCTCTCCTGCCCCTCGGCCACCGCAAAAACATCCGATTGAACGATGACCAGACGTCGGCCGGGCTTGATGACGCGTCCACGCGCCACCAGCCGATCCCCTTTTCCCGGGGCCAGAAGATTGATCTTCATCTCGGTGGTCAGAACCTCATGGTCTTCAGGCATCAGTGACAACGAAGCATAGCCCGCAGCACTGTCGCCGATCGCGAAGGTCAGGGCCGCATGGGCAAAGCCCTGTTGCTGGAGGCTACCCGGCAGGATCGGGGCACTGATCTCCGCAATGCCCTGCTCGAGATGATCGAGCGTCGCGCCAAGCGTCTGCATCATGGTCTGCGCGGCAAAGCTTGCGCGAATTTTCTGTTCGATGAGAGGGGATATTTGCAATATTTTTCCCGTCCTTTTCCGGCGTGAAGAACGTCACATTAATCTCGAACCTCCACAATGTGAACGGTTGGCGTCCACGGAATTGTGGTTTAACAAACTCTTACGAAGTGGGTTACAGAGTACGAATGTCAGATCGCAAGGACCTCAGGACAAGTTTGACCGAGAACCTACGGGCGGCCGTTTCGCCCACCACGGTGCTGGTCGGCCTGCTGGCAACCATAATTGCCGTGATTGGTGGCCCGTTCGGAACGTTCGAGGCGATGGAGGTGCCACAGCGCACCCTGTTCTGGGCGGTGATCATCGCGGTATCGGTTCTTGTGGGATACACGGTGCGCGCATTGGCCATGACGCTGGTGGGTCAGAACCGGCCGCTTGTGTTCGATGCCGTCGCCGTTGCACTCATGACCTTGATCTTCGCGCCCACGGTCTGGCTGATCAGCCAGGGGTTTCAGGACGCGACCGGTGTGCAGGTGCCACCGATCAAGCTGATCTATCTTTATGTTTTCGTGGTCTCGCTCGGCGTGTTCGGACTGCGCCGGCTGATACCGGGTGTCGAAACGCATCGCTATCCGTTTCTTGACGATGAGCAGGGCGGGTTTCCCGCAACTGGCGCCGAGGCTGACGTGCAGGAGGCCGAGCCGAGGCTGATGCGGCGCCTGTCGCCAAGTTTGAAGGGGCCGATCCTGCGGTTGTCCGGGCAGGATCACCATGTCGAAATCATCACCGAGAACGGTCGCGAAACACTGCGTCTGCGGCTGTCGGATGCCATTGACGAGATGGAGCCGGTGGAAGGTTTCTGCACGCACAGATCCCATTGGGTTGCGCGCTCTGCCGTCGTTCGGGCCGAACGCGAGAATGCGCAGAAACTCTGGCTGGTTCTGAGCAATGGCGATCGTGTCCCGGTCAGCCGCAAGTATCGCCCCAATGTCGAAGAGGCGGGTTTTCTGGACTGAGGCGCCGTCTCAGCGCGGCATCGGGGCCGGTCGCGGTGTGGTCCCGGTCAGAACGGCAAGCGCCTCGGGACGCATCAGATCGGTCAGGGTGCTGTCGTGACTGCGCAGCCCGCCGGTATAGGTGCCATAGGCCGGCAGGATAACCCGGTCCCCGTCAATCAGGAAAGCCGGCCGCGTGATCGAGCGGCCACGCAGTTTCAGTGTCGCCTTGGGATGGTAATGCCCGGACAATTCCCCGCTTTGGCCCGGCCTTGCGATATGCCTGAAGACAAGCGGTGGCAGGGGTAATTCGTGCAGATGGGTGCCGCCCAGATCGACAGGCCCGGGGTCATGATTGCCCTCGATCCAGACCCACCGCCGACCCGCCTGAAGGCGCGCAATCCAGAGTTTTTCAGCCTCGAGCAGGGCCTCGGCCGCGGCCTCGTCGTCGAAACTGTCGCCAAGGCAGATCACGGTGGTGGCGCCGGTGGTATCCAGATCCGATTGTAACCGCGACAGCGTGTCGTGGGTTTCATAGGGGGGCAGCACGGCCTCGCCCAGACGCGCGCGGCGCTCGGTCTTGCCCAGATGCATGTCCGAGACGCATAACAGGTTCTGGGCGCGCCAATAGAGCGCGCCGGAGCCAAGCGCGGTAAGTTGCGCGCCCGCCAATGTGAACTCATAGCCGTTCATGCTTCGTTCATGTCGTGCAGGGCACTCTTTTGCAAGGGAATTCCGCC
>JANSYB010000533.1 GCA_024742655.1 Paracoccaceae bacterium
AATGTGCCGCCACACGAAGTTTTCACCACAAGCCTCTGATGAGAAATGACAAAGGAAGACGCCATGTCCACTGCTGATACACAGGAAAGCATTCGCCGCCTTGGCACGTTCGCGCAGGATGGCACGCTGGACCGGGCGCTGACATCAGCCCGGCAGGGCAACCCGCTGCTGGATGAATTCGGCATGGATGCCGACGCGCTGCGCCAATTGCTGGACCAGCCCCCGCATCAACTGCAATCGCGGGGCGAAAGCCCCGTCCGCCTTGAGGCGATCGTCGAGTTGATCCGCCGCCCGCCCCTGACCATCGAGAACGGCAAGGTCAACGGCAAGAACAGTGTCGCGGAGTTCTTTGATGCCGAGATCTCGTCCAAGATCACGCGGGTCGAGAAATTCATTCCCTCGGTGGGCCGGATCGAGTTTCTCAATCACGCGATGGGCTGGGGTGGCACCGGCTGGGTCATCGAGGACAAGGGCGATACCCTGCGGATCGTAACCAACCGGCATGTCGCCAAACACGTCGCGCGCCGCACGTTCCGGGGCGATGCGGTCTATGCCTTTGGCCCGGGTAATGTGAAATACGGCGCGCAGGTCGATTTCGGCGAAGAGGCCAATTCCGATCCCGATCCCGCGCTGGTCTTCACGATTGCCCGTTTCACCTACCTGGCCGATGATGTCTCGGCGGATGTGGCCATCGGCGAGATCGACAAGCCTGACGGTCTGGATCACATCGCGCCCCTGCCGCTGGCCGAGACCGATGGCGAACACGACGAGACGGTCGCCACCGTGGGCTACCCAGCCTATGACACGCGCAACGCCCATGTCCACATGGAGCGGTATTTCAAGGGGCTTTACGACGTCAAACGCTTTGCCCCCGGCAAGCTGATTGCGACGGGCGACATTCTGAGCCATGACTGCACCACGCTTGGCGGCAATTCCGGCTCTCCGTTGCTGTCACTGGATCGCAGCGCGGTGGTCGGGCTGCATTTCGCGGGCGCCTACCGCGAGACCAACTCGGCCGTGCGCGTCTCGACGCTGAAGGCGCTGCTGGCGGGCAAGGCACCGTCGCAGGTTCTGGGCACCCATGCCAGCGGCGCCACCGAGGCCGCGGACAAACCCCATGACGAGGCATTTTTCGAGGGCCGGACCGGTTATGACGCGGATTTTCTGCGCGCGGTGTCTGTGCCGCTGCCCACCCTGCCGGACCGGCTTGAGCTGGCCGCGCCGTCGGATGCCACCTGCGAGCGCCCGCACGAGTTGCGCTACCAGCATTTCGGCGTGCTCTACTCGGCCGTGAACAAGGGCCCGGCGGTCACCGCCTTCAACCTCGACGGGGCGCAATACAAGCCGATCAAGCGGCACAATCGCACATGGTTTCACGACCTGCGCATCCCCCGCGACATCCAGCTTGACCGCGAGGATTACGGTCATGCCGATATCGACCGTGGCCACATGGTGCGCCGCCTGACCACCAACTGGGGCAGCGAGGAAGAGGCCAAGCGCGCCAATCTCGACAGTTATCACTACACCAACGCGGCCCCCCAGCATAAGGGACTGAACCGGTCGCGGCGGCAATGGCTGGGCCTTGAGGATTACGTGCTGGAAAACGCGCGCACGCACGGGTTCCGCGCCTGCGTCTTCACCGGGCCGGTCTACACGCCCGACGACCGCGAACTGGGCAATACCGGCGCGCCCTTGCCCATGCATTTCTGGAAGGTGCTGGCCATGCTGGCCACCGGCGAGGACGAGGTCATCCGCCTGCACGCCACGGCCTACCTGTTGTCGCAGGGCCAGCTGATCCAGCAGATGCTGCAACGGGATGGTCAGACGGAATCGACCGAAGGGTTCGAATACGGGGAGTTCAAGACATTCCAGGTGCGGGTGCGCGACCTTGAAACCATGCCGGGCATGGAAGGCTATGATTTCGGGCCGTTGCGCGATTTCGACCCTCTGGACCGTGTCGCGCAGACCGAGTCCGCGGTCGCGGCCAAACCCGTGGTGGAACTGGATTTACTGGAGCGGATCGTACTCTAAAGACAGCAGGATCGCCGTCGAAAACCCTTGACCGCGATAGCGCGACTGTTAGCTTTCCCGCATAAGCAACGGACCGGGCTAGAATTTCCGGCCATTCAACGACAAGGGAGACTATTCATGACCATCCGCAGAACCAAGATTTTCGCGGCGACCGTGCTGGCTGGCACCACGGCGCTGAGTTCCGTGGCCACGGCCGCCGAATGCACCAACGACACCTGGAACAAGGTGATGGAACGCGGCAAGATCGTCGTCGGCGTCAAGGCCGATTACAAGCCGTGGGGCTTTCGTGACAGCGACGGCAGTGTCGTCGGCATGGAAATCGACATGGCGCAGGATGTCGCCGACAAGATGGGCGTCGAGCTTGAGGTCGTGCCGGTCGTGTCCTCGAACCGCATGCAGTTCCTCGAACAGGGCCAGATCGACCTGATGATCGCCACCATGACCGACCGCCCCGACCGGCGCGAGATCGTGGGCATCGTCGGCCCCAACTACTACACCTCGGGCACCAACGTGATGGCCCCCAAGGC
>JANSYB010000035.1 GCA_024742655.1 Paracoccaceae bacterium
AGGCTGATCACGTCGCCGGGCTTGATCGACTTGTCCAGCAGGATGATCACCCCGGAGACGAGGTTCGAGACCACTTTCTGCAGCCCGAAGCCGAGGCCGACACCGATGGCGCCAGACAGAACCGCAAGGCCGGTCAGGTCGACGCCGACCGCCCTCAGCCCGATGAAAAACGCGGCCCCGTAAAGCAGGACCTGCAGGATCTTGATCGCAAGAACCTGCATCGACGGCGATATCTCCGTGTTCTGGCGGATTCGGGAGGCCGTGGTGGTGGAGATGAAGCGCGCCAGAAACATCAACACGGCGATGGACACAATCGCCTGCACGACGATCCAAAGGGACAGGCGCATCCCGCCCATCTCTATGGCGGCACTGTCGAGTAATTTCTGCGCTTCCTCGGTCAGCCCGAGAATGCTCAGCGTGGCCCAGGACCAGCCAGCGTAACGCACGACCGCGCGCACGAACCCGTTGACGATCAGGCGTGTCACGATGGCGATGATGAGCCAGGCAAAGGCCAGGCTGCCGATCACCGACAAAAGGTAGGACCGGCTGGGCCATGTGTATTCGCGCATGATCCAGATGACCGGCCAGATCAGAATCACGAACAGGATCAGGCGCAGCCGCCGATGCACCAGCACAAGAAAGCGCATCCGCCATTTCGGCCAGCCTTCGCGCGTGCGCATCCATTCATGCAGGCGCGGGGCCAGAAGGCGCGACAGGATATGGGCGATCAACAGAACGCCAAGCGCGATGCCGATCTGGTAGGCGTTCCACGGCCGCAGCAATCCGGTTGCGAAATCAAGCCCCTCGTCCCACAGGCCCAGGGCAATGTCCTGGGCTTCCTGTGCGGAGGATGTGGCTTCGGGTGCGGTTTCGTCTTCCATTCCGATCAGCTTTGCACGCGGCCCGGGGGTGGACAAGCCTGCAGCCGACAGCGCCGGCGGCTGGCCCCGGGTCGATTTGGGAAAATCTGTGATTCAGATTCTCCTCGAAACGCTTTAGGCTTGGCCCAAAACACGGAGAAAGCGATGACCACCGCGTTGATCACCCATGATGCCTGCCTCAACCATGTCACGCCGCAGGGCCATCCCGAACGGGTCGCCCGCATGGAACACCTGTTGCCGGCGCTGAACGGCAAGACCCTGCTCCGCGAGGAGGCACCGCTGGCGACCGATGACGATCTGCGCCTCAGCCACCCGCAAAGGTATATCGACCGCATCCGCGCGGCGTCGCCCGAGGAGGGGTACAATCAGCTCGACGGGGATACGTGGATGTCGCCCGGCTCGCTCGAATCGGCCTTGCGGGCCGTGGGTGGGGCGATCCGGGGCGTCGATATGGTCCTGGCCGGAGAGGCGCGCAATGCCTTCGTCGCCATGCGTCCGCCGGGGCATCATGCCGAGACCGAGACACCGATGGGGTTCTGTATGTTCGGGACGGTCGCCATCGCGGCCCGGCACGCGCTGGAACGGCATGGGCTGTCACGTGTGGCGGTGGTGGATTTCGACGTGCATCACGGCAACGGCTCTCAGGATCTTCTGTGGTCCGAGGGGCGCTGCCTGTTCGTTTCCTCGCACCAGTTTCCGCTTTGGCCCGGCAGCGGCACGCCCGACGAGCGCGGCGCGCATGACAATGTGCTGAACGTGCCCCTTGCCCCGGGAAGTGGCGGCGCACGGTTCCGGGCGGAATATGAAGGGCAGGTCTTTCCTGCGGTCGAGACCTTCAAGCCGGAGTTGATCCTGATCTCGGCAGGGTTTGACGCGCACCGGGACGATCCGCTGGCCAATCTTGAACTGGTCGAGGACGATTTCGCCTGGGTGACGCGCAAACTGTGCGCGATTGCGGCGGATCAGTGCGAGGGGCGCGTCGTGTCCTGCCTCGAAGGCGGCTATGATCTGCGCGCGCTGGCGGCCAGCGCCGCGGCGCATGTCGATGCACTGATTGCCGCGGCGGGATAGCGCCCGCGCTCTTCAGGCCGCGTTGGCCGATCCGGCGACATAGCGTGTCCTTGCCGCGCTTTCCTGCAACAGCCACTGCATGACCACGTCGCTTTCCGGGTGGGGCTTCGCCTCTTGGCGCCGCAGCAGGTAATAGCCCGAATTGGTGCGCACATGCTCGGCCCCCATGGGCCGTACCAGCGTGCCCGCGGAAATGTGCTGGTCGACAAGATGACCCCAGCCAAGCGCAATGCCCAGACCGTCGATCGCCGCCTGGATGGCCAGGGGGTAGGTGTTGACGAAGGTGGAGTGGCGCACGGCGTCGGGGTCGGCATTCTTGTTGGCCAGCCAGGTCCGCCAGTTCAGCCATTCGGTGTGATTGTTGCTGACCTCGATGAGGGAATGCCGGGTCAGGGTTTCGGCGTCATCGATGTTGACGTGGTTTTCCAGATATCCCGGTGCGCAGACCGGAAAGACCGTTTCGCCGAAAAGCCGCGTTGCGTCATAGCCGGGCCAGTCGCCATCGCCGCGCAGGATGGCCAGATCGACGTCGTCGGCAAGGCATTCTGAATCAAGGTCCGAGGACAGCAGGCTGATCGTGACGTTCCTGTTGGCCTGATGGAATTTGCGCAGCCGTGGCATCAGCCAGAGTGAAGAGACCGAATTCGTTGCCGCCATCTGCACGGTGTTGCGCTGCCGCTTGCTCAGCATGTCGGTCGAGACGCGCTCGATGGATTTGAGAGCAGGGGAGATACCGTTGAGAAGCTTGCGGCCATGTTCGGTCAGGTGAACCGACCGATGCCCCCGCACGAAAAGCGCGCATTTGAAATGCAGTTCAAGCAGGCGAATCTTTCGGCTGACGGCCGTTTCACTGACGTTCAGGGCCTTGGCGGCCGCGGCAAAGCTCTCAAGATCCGCCGCCGCCTCGAACGTCAGCAGGTAGTCGAGCTTGGGAAGAACGGCGCGATTTTTCAGCATGAAGACCAACCTTTGCGCTCACCGGAAACAAACTAGGGCTCAGCGCGGGGTTTGCCAAACTTTTTTTGGGGCAAAGCGCAATCAATTTAGAATCATAAACTCTGTTCGAGCCTGTCATACTCGGCCGTGCTGAAAACAGGTGCGGTCCATTCGGGACACCACCAAGAACAAGCAATGGGGAGTTAACATGAAAACCAAAATGATCCTGTCCGCAGCGGCACTGGCGGTGGCATCGGCCACGGCCTCGTGGTCGGCGGAAGACAGTTCCGATCCGATCGTCATCCCGATCCATAACTGGTCAAGCCAGATCGTGATGAGCCATGTGGTCGGTCAGATGTTCGAATCGATGGGCAACAACGTCGAATTCGTCACCACGGACAGCCAGGCCGTCTACGAATCGGTGCGCCTTGGCGATGTGGCGCTCGAGCTGGAAGTCTGGGAAGGTGCCTTTGGTGCATCCTTCCGTGAGGCCCTGTCCAAGGGCGGCCTGCACGATGCCGGTGACCACAACGCGGTGACCCGCGAAGACTGGTGGTACCCGATGTGGACCAAGGATGCCTGCCCCGGGCTGCCGTCCTGGGAGGCGCTCAATGACTGCGCGCATCTCTTTGCCACTGCGGAAACGGGCGACAAGGGCCTGTTCCTCGATGGTCCGGTCGACTGGCTCAAGCACGGTAAGGAACGCGCCGAGGCGCTCGGCCTGAACTACGTCGTGAAGAACGCGGGCTCCGCCGCGGCCCTGTGGGCACATATCGGTGCAGCCGAGGCCGACAAGAAGCCGATCCTCGTCTTCAACTGGACACCGAACTTTGCCGAGGCCGTGTGGCCGGGTGAATTCGTCGAGTTTCCCGAGTGGGAAGACGGCTGTGACACCGATCCGTCCAAGGGCCCCAACCCCGATGCCCTTTACGACTGTGGCAACCCGGCGGATGGCTACCTGAAAAAGGCGGCCTGGGACGGCATGAAGGACAAGTGGCCGAATGCCTACGAAGTTCTGACCAAGATCAGCTTCAACAACGCCCAGATCGCGGCCATGGCCAAGCTTGTCGACATCGACGAGTACGAGCCCGAG
Source organism: Paracoccaceae bacterium (assembly GCA_024742655.1). Lineage (GTDB taxonomy): Bacteria > Pseudomonadota > Alphaproteobacteria > Rhodobacterales > Rhodobacteraceae > Roseovarius. The sequence goes on from JANSYB010000035.1 coordinate 3,982, forward strand.
GAAGCGGCTGAAATCTGGCTGGAAGAGAACGAAGATGTCTGGAAGGACTGGATGCCGGACGGCTCCAGCTGATTGCAGATTTCGATCAAAAGGTCTGTCCGGAGATCCGGGCAGACCGTCTCAGCCAGAAATTCTTCAGGGATCTGCCGGAACGGCGCCCCTGACCGCCATGGCGGAAGCAAGCAAAGACTCTCACCAACATGACAAATGACACGCCCGTGATCTCCTGCCGGAACGCTTGGAAGCTGTTTGGGCCGAACCCGCAACAATATCTCAAACAAATGCCCCAGGGGCATGGATATGACGATATTCGCGCGGACGGCTATATTGCAGGGGTCAAGGATGTCTCGGTCGATGTGGCACGGGGCGAGATGCTGGTGATAATGGGCCTGTCCGGCTCGGGCAAGTCCACGCTGGTGCGCTGCTTTTCGCGGTTGCACGACATTACCGGCGGCGTCATCGAGGTCGAGGGGCAGGACATCATGGCCCTGCCCGAAAAGGAACTGATCGAGTTGCGTCGCTCCAAGATGGGGATGGTGTTCCAGTCCTTTGGCCTGCTGCCGCACCGCACGGTGCTGGACAACGTGGCCTTTCCGCTGGAGATGCGGGGGCAGGACCGGCACGCCCGGCGCAAACGCGCGCTCGAGGTGATCAAGCTGGTGGGGCTGGAGGGCCGCGAGGAGTATTTCCCCCGCGAACTGTCCGGCGGGCAGCAGCAGCGCGTCGGTATCGCGCGCAGCCTCGCCATCGAACCCGATATCTGGTTTCTAGATGAGCCCTTCTCGGCGCTGGACCCGCTGATCAGGCGCGAGATGCAGGACGAATTCCTGCGCCTGCAGGATTTGTTGGGCAAGACCATCGTGTTCATTACCCATGATTTCGACGAGGCGCTGCGCCTTGCCGACCGGATCGCCATCATGAAGGACGGCGCGATCGAGCAATGCGACACGCCCGACCGGATCGTGCTGGATCCTCAAACCGAATATGTCCGCAAGTTCACCGAGGATATCGACAAGGCGCATGTGGTGCATGTCGGTGCATTGGCCGGCCCGATGAACGGTGCCGCGGTGGAAGGTGAACCCGTTGCCGGTGACAAGACCGTGCAGCAACTGGCGCGGACTCTGGTGAACGACCCGCGCGAGATGTTGCCCGTCGCCGACAAATCCGGCGCGATCATCGGCGTGCTGGAACGGCAAAAGGCACTGGACGTTTTGCTGGGGACGGACTGACATGGCCGATATCGCGACATCCATCCCCTCGCGCCGGGACGGCGAAACCCGCAACTGGACGCTTCAGATCATCCTGGCGTTGGCCATCATCCTGACGGCGGCCAAGCCGATCCTGCCCGATTTCATGGTGCGCCTGCCCGAGGCGTGGATTCCGCCGACGGCCGAAGCGCTGGATTACTTCTTCAACGTGATCGTGATCGACACGCTCAGGTTCAACGAACTGACCCGCTGGTTCGCCGAGGGTCCGCTGGATTTCATGCTGGGTTTCACCGCGAACCTGCTTGAGGGCAAACACCGCTGGCCCTTCATGGAAGAGCCTCTGCCCTGGTCGGCCATCGCGGCGGTGGCGGCCGTGGTCGGCTATTACCTGGGCGGTTGGAAAATGGCGCTGCTGGCCGGGGGCACGTTCCTTTGGACCGCGTTGATGGGCCAGTGGAGCATCACCATGCAGACCCTGTCGGTGCTGGCCGTGGCCGCGCCGATGGGCTTCGCGATCGGGCTGGTCGCGGGCATTGCCGCGTGGAAATGGAAAGCGTTCGACAACGCGATCAAGCCGATTCTGGCGATCATGCAGACGCTGCCGTTCTACACCTACCTTCTGCCGGCGGTTATCTTTTTCAAGGTGGGGCCCACGGCGGGCGCCATCGCCACCACGATCTATGCCACCCCGCCGATGATCCTGATGACGACCATCGGCCTGAAAAAGGTCTCTCCCGAGATCGTCGAGGCCGGCAAGATGTCGGGTGCCTCGCGCTGGCAGATGCTGACCAAGGTCTTTATCCCCTCGGCGCGGACCGAGATCCTCGTGGGGGTGAACCAGGTGATCATGCTTTGCCTTGCCATGGTGGTTCTGACGGCCTTTATCGGCATGCCGGGCCTTGGCGGCAAACTCCTGGCGATGATGAACAGCTTCAAGCTGGGCCGCAGCCTCGAGATCGGGATCACCATCGTGCTGGTCGCGATCATGCTGGATCAGATGTCCAAGAAATGGGTGACCAAGCTGCCCGAGCATTTCGAAAAGGGCACGCCCTGGTACGTCCGGCACAAGTTTTCGGTTCTGGCGGTTGTTTCGTTTGTCGTCTTCCTCGTGCTGGCGCAGTTCATCGACATCCTGCAAGAGGTTGGCCGTCGGCAGTCCCTTTCGGTCGGCCGTGAGATCGACGGTGTGATCAAGGGCTTTTTGGCGCTCGATCTCGTTCAGTCGATCACCTATGGCATTCGCTACGTTCTGAACGTCTGGGTGCTCATTCCGTTCCGGGACATGTTGCTGTGGATCCCGACACCGGCCTTCATCCTGTTTGTCGTCGCCTTCGCTTATGCTGTCGGGGGCAAGCGCCCTGCGATCTTCGCGGCGGCCTTCTTTTCTCTGGTGGCCTTCTCGGGCTGGTGGGATCGGTCCGTCATCACGCTTTACTCGGTGCTGGCGGCCGTGTTCCTGTCGATGCTGTTCGGCATCCCGCTGGGCATCTTCGCGTCGCGCTCGGAAAAATGGTCGAACCGGATCCTGCTGGCCTGCGACACGGCCCAGACTTTTCCCAGCTTCATCTACCTGCTGCCCGCGATCATGCTTTTCGGGATCACCGACACGACGGTCGTTCTGTCCATCGTCATCTTCACGATGGTGCCGCTGACGCGCTACACGATCGAGGGACTGCGCAACGTACCCCCCGAAATGACCGAGGCGGCCGACATGTCCGGTGCGACGCGGTGGCAAAAGCTGATCAATGTGCAAATGCCGATCGCCATGCCGACACTGGCCGTGGGGTTCAACCAGGCGATCATGTTCGCCTTCTTCATGGTGATCATCGCGGCCTTCATCGGTACGCAGGACCTTGGACAGGAGTTGCAGCGCACGCTGGCGGGCACCGATCTGGGCAAGAACTTCGTGCTGGGGATCAATGTCTCGCTGATGGCGCTGACCTTCGACCTCGCGATCATCAGCTGGGCCAACCGGCGCAAAAAGGCCCTCGGACTGTGACAATGACGAACCGGGCCGCCAGAATGCTCAAGAACAAGGAGGCGGACAGATGAACGTGTCGCCTGTTTTCGAAACCCCGTATGAACGCGCGGGCGTCATCACGCCCGGCCTGCCGATCCTGCCGCATGGCACGGAACGCCACCCCATTCCGGGGGGCGGGTCACGCGCCGTGCCGATCTACAAGGGCGACGAGATATCCGTCCTTGACCGGGAGGGGTTGCAGCCCGGCGAACTGGTGTTTTTCACCCCGGCGGGCAAATCCGACCCGGGCATGCTGGGTGCCAGTGGCTCAGGCCGTCCCGATGGCGTGATCTCGGTGCTGGACAACGGATCCGTCTCGGGCAAACGGGTGGCGCAGGCCCTCGACAAGGCGGGCTTCAAGCTGGGCGATGCGCAGGCGATCCGTGTCTTTGCCGAGGGCTCGAATGCGGGCGACATGGCCAGCTTTGTCGCGCATTGCGACGGGTTGCTGATCATTGCCGCACCTGGTGGTCCGATGAATCCGGGCGCCTCGACCCCGCCCACGGAACTGATCCTTTATGTCCGCCGGGCCGATCCCGGACAGGCCAAGGGGGAACACACCCTTCCCGACCCGCTGGCCGATCCGATGCATGACATCAACATTCAGCCCGGCGAGGCCAAAAGCTATCAGGTCAAGAAGGGCGAATATATTCAGATCCTCGATGTCCAGGGACGCGAATGTTCGGATTTCCAGGCGTTTTCCGTGCGTGCACTGGACAAGGGGCTGGAACGCGAGATCGACCCGACCACGACACGCGCGCTGATGGGCTCGCTTTACCCCGCGCCGGGGATTTTCTCCAAATACTGGTCCGTCGATCAGGAACCGCTGGTCGAAATCATTCAGGACACCTGCGGGCGGCATGACACGTTCGGTCTGGCCTGCACCGCGCGCTATTACGAGGAACTGGGCTATCCCGGGCACGTGAATTGTTCGGACAACATGAACACGGACCTCACGCAGTACGGTATCCGCCCGCGCGGCGGATGGCCGGCGATCAACTTCTTCTTCAACACCATGCTGGATGAAACGAACGCCATCGGCATGGACGACCCGTGGTCGCGCCCCGGAGATTACGTGCTGCTCAAGGCGCTGACGGATCTGGTGTGCATCTCCACCGCCTGCCCCTGCGACGTGGACCCGGCCAATGGCTGGAATCCCACCGACATCCAGGTGCGCACCTACGGGGCGACGGAAACATTCAGCCGGGCCATGGGGTACCGAAAATCAGCGGAGGCCGAAGTGGAGCTTACCAAACAGACCGCATTCCATGAGTGCTTTGCACGCCACACGCGGGATTTCGTCGAATATAACGGCTACTGGTTGCCGAATACGTTTTCCAATCATGGACCGATCGCGGAATACTGGGCCTGCCGCGAGAAGGCCGCGATCATGGACCTGTCGCCGCTGCGCAAATACGAGGTCGTCGGCCCCGATGCCGAGGACCTGCTGCAGCATTGCCTGACCCGGAACATCAAGAAACTGGCCGTGGGACAGCTCTTCTATACCGCGATGTGTTACGAGCATGGCGGGATGATCGATGACGGCACGATCTTCCGGTTGGGCGAAACGAATTTCCGCTGGATCGGGGGCAACGACACGTCGGGGCTGTGGCTGCGGGAACAGGCCGAGAAAATGGGCCTGAATGCCTGGGTGCGCAGCTCCACCGACCAGTTGCACAACGTGGCCGTGCAGGGCCCGCTGTCGCGCGATATCCTCAAGAAAGTGTTCTGGACCGCGCCCGCAAATCCCACCGTGGAAGAGTTGGGCGTGTTCCGCTTTACCGTGGCGCGGCTGGGCGATTATGACGGCAAGGTCGTGGTTCTGGGCCGCGCGGGGTATTCGGGCGAACTGGGATACGAGGTGTTCTGCCATCCAAAGGATGCGGTCGAGGTGTTCGATGCGATCTGGCAGGCGGGTGAGCCCATGGGCCTGACCCCGCTTGGACTTGCCGCACTGGACATGGTGCGAATCGAGGCCGGGCTGATCTTCGCGGGCAGCGAGTTCGATGACCAGACCGACCCTTACGAGGCCGGGATCGGGTTTACCGTGCCGCTGAAATCCAAGAATGACGATTTCATCGGCCGCAAGGCGCTGGAGGAACGCAAGGCGCACCCGCATCGCAAGCTTGTCGGTCTGGAGGTCGAAGGCGGCATCGTGGCCAGCCCCGGCGATTGCGTGCGTATCGGCAAGGCGCAGGTGGGCGAGGTGACATCGGCCGTGAAATCCCCGACCCTGGGCAAGAATATCGCGCTGGCGCGGGTGTCGGTCACCCATTCCGAACCGGGCACCGAGATCGAGATCGGTCAGCTGGATGGATTGCAGAAGCGTCTGAAGGCGAGGGTTGTGCCTTTCCCGCATTTCGACCCGACCAAGGAACGCGTGAAGGGGAATTACGGCTGACAGCGCGTCGCGTGGCCAAAATTCTTTGTAAGAATTTTGGCAAATCTTTTCAAAAAAGATTTGCCGTGCGTCAGGCGAATTGCCCGTGGCAGAACCAGCCTGCGCTCATCGTGCCGCCATGGGCGTAATAAAGCCATAGCCGCTCGCCCCGGTCGGTCACAACCTGCCAGTAATCGCGCACCCCGCTGCGCCAGTCCGGCTCGTCCAGCCACCATTCCGGGGCGATGCGTTCCGGGCCGCGTGCCTCGGTCAGGGCGTGATCGCGTCCGCGCCAGCGAAAGCGTGTTGCAGGGTGGGGGGAATCAGGGGCGTGAACAGGCTCCGGCCGCCAGAGCACCAATGGGCGTGGCCCGGCAGGTGTGGGCCATGCCCCGGCCGGTTCGGACCACGCCACGGCCAGGATTTGTGCCGTCTTTTCAGGGATATGTGTGCTGACCGGGTGATAACGTGTGATCGCCTCCAGCCCGATGCGCCCGCCGATGCGCCCGATCAGGTCCTCGATCGCCGTGTCCTTGTGCAGGCGCGTGCGGGCGGTATCCGTGGCCTCCATATGTCCGGCC
>JANSYB010000378.1 GCA_024742655.1 Paracoccaceae bacterium
CGTCGACCGCTCGTCTTCCCGCAGCCGCAAGAAAAGCGAAGGCTTCGGCGAGGCGGTTCTGGATGTCGTGGTCAAGGAACTCAAGGGCACGACGGGACGCCGCATCGTGCGCGGCATCCTGGGCGGGCTCTTCAAGGGGCGTTGAGGGTCAGATCCCTGCGTAAGGACGTTCCGATCTGACCTTTCGCATGGCTCACTGAGACTTGATGCAATACCTTGAGCCGCCGTACATAACAGGGGCGTGCTTGGGGCAAAAGCCACTCGGTCGCGGCTCTGGCTTCGCAGGCACCGCGCCGCTGTTTCTGCCGAGTTTCTGATCCGCGCAGGCATTGATCCATTTGGCGTCCTCGGCGGTGACACGCTGCCCGGGCACGATACGCATATGGGTCTGTCCGCCGTAAGGGGTTTCTACGTAAGTCGCCTGCATGGTCGGCCACCCGCCTCGACCCAGCTCGTACTTGCATTCCACGATCGCATTGCGCTGCGTGGTCACGGAAACGTATTTTCTGGCTTTCGATCCGTCAGCGGCTTGGGCAAACTGGCCAGCCAGAGCGATTGACCCAACAAGAACCATCAATTTTTTTGTGATGCGCATATCAGCCACCTTTTTGTGTTTCGGTTTTTCGAAAAACGAGCATCCTCATGCGAAACTCAAAAATCACAATAAACGCAAGCGTAGTAGATTCCGCGTTGAGTTAAACCCCAAAACGAAAAGAATTCGGTTATTTAATAGTGGTTTAAAACCTCCACACCTGTCTTTGTGACCCGTCGCGCGCGGGCCTTCGATGTTTTGCAGACTGGCCGCGATGGGTGAGGCCGGACGCCTCTGACATCAAAGCCCCACCTCGCGCAGGTCGGCCAGCAATGCGTCTGACATCTTGCGCGCGCGGCGGATACGAGAGTTGGGCAGGTTGCGGGTCTCCACCCGGATCAGCGCCTCGACCGCGATGAAGAACGGCAGGACAATGGTGCGCTCGCGTGTGCTGAGATCGAAACGCCGGGCGAAGGCCGCGATGCCCTGCCTGTCCACGCCCAGATACATCTCGCCCGAGGGGATCATGCCGCGCCGTCCCATATGCATCAGGAAACGCGCCATGTCCTTGTAAATCGGCAAACGGCCCGAGCCACCGCAATCGATGCCGGTCAGGCGCGTGCCCTCGGCCACAAGGTTGTTGGGGTGATAATCCCCGTGGCTGATGGCGCTGCGCCAGGTGGTGCCCTCCAGCATCGTGCCGATCCTCTGCACCTCTTGCAGGATGGGTTTCTCGACCCGCCTCAGGCGATTGAACGGCTGTGACGAGACCGCGCGGCTGGCCCGTTTGACCCAGCCTTCGGGGGCGGCGGGGGTCTCGGTTTCCGACAGGTCCGTATAGGCGCGCAGCCAGCGGGCCGCGGGATCGAGCCACTGGCCGCGTGCTTCCGGCTCTTGCGCATAAAGCCATTGCAACAACGGTGTGCCCGGAATGTCGGCCACCGCCAACAGACCGGCCTCGCGCACATGGGCCAGTGGCGCGCAGACCTGCAGATCGCCGTCGTTCATGTGCGGCCAGACGCGGCTCAGTTCGTTCCAGTCGCGCGCAGCATGCTCCGGCTTGTCGAGGTAGAAGCGAAAGACCGCACCGCGCCCGGCCATCTGCCCGCGCAGGACCGCCCGCTTGCCCGGCACATGGCGGATCACCTCGTCGATCTGCGCCCCGGCCAGTTCCGGGTGATCGGTCTGCAAGGCGGCCAGCCGGTCATTCCAGGCGCCTGGGGCGTCCGGCTCCGGCGCGTCCTGATCATCGGGGGCAGGGGGGTGCGACATGGCGCAACCTTTTCCCAAGCGGCACGGAGCGTCAACCGAATTGAACCCCGCAGGCCGCAGGGCTATGGTGCCCCGAAACCAGTCATCCGAGGACCACCCATGAGCAGCGAGACGCCGATATCCCAGATGTCCTTCGAGGACGCGATGAAAGAGCTTGAGCAGGTGGTGACCCGGCTTGAACGCGGCGATGTGGCGCTGGAGGAGTCGATCAAGCTGTATGAGCGGGGGGCGGCGCTGAAAAAACGCTGCGAGGACAAGCTCAAGGAGGCCGAGGAAAAGGTGGCCGCCATCACGCTGGATGCCGAGGGCAACCCCACGGGCACCACACCGGTCGATGCGGACTGACGCGGTCGGATGGACAATGTCACGACGGGCGGACCGGGTGATCTGACGCGCCACCCCTTCGACATGGCGTTGCGCCGCGCGCAGGACCAGATATCGGCGGCGAAGACGCATGCCCTGAGGGGCGCGCGCCGCGATGACCTGACCGAGGCCATGGAATACGCGTTATCGGGCGGCAAGGCGCTGCGCGGTTTTCTGGTGCTGGAATCTGCGCGCATGAACGGGATCGGCAGCGACACGGCGCTGTGGCCCGCGTTGGCCATCGAATGCATCCATGCCTATTCGCTGGTCCATGACGATTTGCCCTGCATGGATGACGATGATCTGCGCCGGGGCCAGCCCACGGTGCACCGCAAATGGAACGAACACACCGCCGTTCTGGCCGGGGATGCATTGCAGACGCTGGCCTTCGAGTTGCTGTGCGATCCGGCGGGATCTGCGCCGGCCGTTCAGGTCGCACTGGTCCGGTCGCTGGCCGTCGCCTCGGGACATGCGGGCATGGTCGGGGGCCAGATGTTGGATATCGCGGCGGAATCGAGCGATACCCCCTTCAGCCTTGAGGGCATCAAACAGGTCCAGCATGGCAAGACCGGGGCGCTCATCCGCTGGTCGGCGCGCGCGGGCGCCGTTCTGGCGCAGGCCGATCCGGCGCGCTGGCAGGCGCTGGACACCTATGGCGAATGCCTCGGGCTGGCCTTCCAGATCTGGGATGACGTGCTGGACGTGGAAGGCGACGCCGAGACGATGGGCAAGGCCGTCGGCAAGGACGCCGATCGTGGCAAGGCAACATTCGTCAGTCATATGGGCCTTGCGGGGGCCAAAGAATACGCTGCACACCTCGTGCACAAAGCCTGCACGGCCCTAGATGTATACGAAGACGAGGGCGACTGCTTGCGCGAGGCCGCCCGCTTCGTTATCTCGCGCCGGGTATAGGAAGGGCGTTTTGCCATGTCGCAGCCACCGCTGAGTTCAAATCCCGTGACGCCGCTTTTGGATCAGGTCACCACACCGGCCGATCTGAAGCCTTTGTCGGATGCCCAGCTGATCCAGCTGGCCGACGAATTGCGCGCCGAGACCATCTCGGCGGTCAGCGAGACCGGCGGACATCTGGGCGCAGGGCTGGGCGTGGTCGAACTGACCGTGGCTCTGCATCACGTTTTCGATGCGCCGCGCGACAAGATCATCTGGGATGTCAGCCACCAGTGCTATCCGCACAAGATCCTGACTGGGCGGCGCGACCGGATCCGCACGATCCGCCAGAAAGACGGCCTGTCGGGGTTCACCAAGCGCTCGGAATCGCCCTATGACCCGTTCGGTGCCGCGCATAGCTCCACCTCGATCAGCGCGGCACTCGGCTTTGCCGTGGCGCGCGATCTGGGCGGCGCCTGTGAGACGGGGCATGGCGATGCGATTGCCGTGATCGGTGACGGGGCGATGTCGGCGGGCATGGCGTTCGAGGCGATGAACAATGCCGGCCACCTGAAAAAGCGCCTGATCGTGATCCTCAACGACAACGAGATGTCGATTGC
>JANSYB010000090.1 GCA_024742655.1 Paracoccaceae bacterium
GGTCAGTTTGACCGTCAGGTGATTGGGTTGAAGCGAATTGCGCATGCCGAAGTTGCGCACGATGTGGCTGCTGACCCGGGTGCCGACGGTGCGATGCGTGTTCTGTACCGCATAGTGCAACTGCATCTTTTCACCATCGTTCAGGAACCGCGCCGCGTCGCGCACGATTTCCGCATCCAGCGTATCGGGCACCTCGTTGCGCGGCTTGTTGCGGTCATAGGTGATATGCTGGGCCCCATCGACAGTGATCAGCATCGGGTTGAGATCCAGATCATCCAGATGCGCCGAGCCCCGGCTGACCTGCGTCAGAAGATCGGCACGCCCGATCACCTCATCCAGAGACCGCGCACCAATGCTCGCCAGAACTTCGCGCACCTCCTGGGCATAGAAGGTGATCAGGTTCACCACCTTGTCTGCGGTGCCGGTGAATTTCTCGCGCAGGCTTTCATCCTGGGTGCATACGCCGACCGGGCAGGTGTTCGACTGACACTGACGCACCATGATGCAGCCCATCGCGATCAGCGCGGCGGTCCCGATGCCGTACTCCTCGGCGCCCATCATCGCGGCCATGACGATGTCGCGCCCGGTCCGCAGGCCACCATCGGTGCGCAGGGTCACGCGATCGCGCAGGTTATTCATCGACAAGACCTGATGCGCCTCGGTCAGGCCCATTTCCCAGGGCAGGCCGGCATATTTGATGCTCGTCGCCGGCGATGCACCGGTGCCGCCATTGTGCCCCGAGATCAGTATCACGTCGGCCTTGGCCTTGGCGACGCCCGCGGCGATCGTTCCCACGCCCGACTGAGAGACCAGCTTCACACAGACCTTCACGATCGGGTTGATCTGCTTGAGGTCATAAATCAGCTGCGCCAGATCCTCGATCGAGTAGATATCGTGGTGCGGCGGGGGCGAGATCAGCGTCACGCCTTCGGTCGAATGCCGAAGACGTGCGATCAGCTTCGTCACTTTCATGCCCGGCAGCTGGCCGCCTTCGCCCGGCTTGGCGCCCTGCGCGACCTTGATCTCCAGTTCCTCGCACTGGTTGAGATACTCGGCCGTCACGCCGAACCGGCCTGACGCCACCTGCTTGATCTTGGCCGACGGGTTGTCGCCGTTGGGTTCGGGCACGAAATGGGCGGGGTCTTCTCCGCCCTCGCCGCTGTCAGAGCGCGCGCCAATCCGGTTCATCGCCACGTTCAACGTCTTGTGCGCCTCGGGGCTCAAGGCGCCAAGGCTCATACCCGGCGTGACGAACCGTTTGCGGATCGCGGTCACGCTTTCCACCTCTTCCAGCGGGATTGCCCCACCGATCGGCTTGATCGCCATCAGGTCGCGCAGGTGGATGGGCGGGTTGGCCTGCATCGCCTGGCTGTAGCGTTTCCACAGCTCGAACGACGCCTTGTTGCAGGCCATCTGCATCATGTGCATGGTCTGTGCGCCCCAGGCATGGGTTTCGCCGGATTTCCGCGCCTTGTAGAAACCGCCGATGGGCAGCACGTCCTTGCCCCCGCGGAAGGCCTGCGCGTGCACCTCTTCCAGCTTGGCCTGAATCCCGCTGACCCCGATGCCGCTGATCCGGCTGGTCAGACCCGGGAAGTATTCCGCGCACATGGCACGGCTGAGGCCCACGGCCTCGAAATTCAGACCACCGCGATAGGACGAGATCACGCTGATCCCCATCTTCGACATGATCTTGAGCAGGCCCTGATCGATTGCGGTGCGATAGCGTGCGACATTCTCGGTCAATGTCCCGTCCAGCAGCCCGCGCTCGATCCGGTCGGCCAGGCTGTCTTCGGCCAGATACGCGTTGACCACGGTGGCACCAGCCCCGATCAGAACCGCGAAATAGTGCGGATCGACGCATTCCGCCGACCGGACATTGAGCGAACAAAAGGTACGCAAGCCCTTGCGCGTGAGATGACTGTGCACGGCACTTGTCGCAAGGATCATCGGCATGCCGATGCGCGCGTCGCCGACCTGCTGGTCGGTCAGAACGATATGCCCGGCGCCCGACCGCACGGCATCCTCGGCCTCGGCCCGAATACGTTGCAGACCCGCCTGCAAGGCGCCCTTGCCTGTTTCGAAGGTACAGTCGATCTCGGTCACATCGTCGAACTGGCTGATCAGCTCTTTCCACTGCGAATTGCCCAGAAACGGGCTTTCCAGCACGGCGATCTCGGTCTGGCTGCTCGACTCATCGAGAACGTTCTTGAGATTGCCGAACCGTGTCTTGAGGCTCATCACCCGGTATTCGCGCAAGCTGTCGATCGGCGGGTTCGTCACCTGGCTGAAGTTCTGGCGGAAGAAATGGCTCAGAGGGCGATACTTCTTGGACAGAACAGCGCTCGGGGTGTCGTCCCCCATGCTGGCAACAGCTTCTTTACCATCTTCGGCCATCGGGGCCAGAACCTGCTCCAACTCCTCGATCGAGTAACCCGCGGCGATCTGCCGGCGGCGCAATTCGGCACCCGTGAACAATGGCTGCTCACTCACACCCGCCAGCTTTTCGTCCATGTCATTGATCTTGCCGACCCATTCACCAAAGGGCAGGGCGCGCGCCAGCTTGTCCTTGATCTCGGTATCATGGAACAGCAGGCCCTTCTTCATGTCCACGGCCAACATCTGACCCGGGCCAAGCGCACCCTTTTCGCGCACCGTTCCCTCGTCGATCGGCACCATTCCGGCCTCGGACCCGGCGATGACCAGCCCGTCACCGGTCAGGACATAGCGCATCGGGCGCAGACCGTTGCGGTCCATACCCGCACAGACCCAGCGGCCGTCGGTCATGGCAAGTGCCGCGGGGCCATCCCACGGTTCCATCACCGAGTTGCAGTAGGAATACATGTCACGCCACGCCTGCGGCAGTTCCTCGGCCTGCTTGGACCAGCTTTCCGGCACCAGCATGGTCTTGGCCATGGGCGCGGACCGGCCTGCACGGACCAGAACCTCGAAAACAGAGTCCAATGCGGCCGAATCGGACGACCCCGACGCGATAATCGGCTTGATATCCTCGGCCATGTCCCCGAACGCTGACGATGCCATGCGGATTTCATGGCTCTTCATCCAGTTCACGTTGCCCTTGAGCGTATTGATCTCACCATTATGGGCCAGCATCCGGAACGGCTGCGCCAGCCACCATTGCGGAAAGGTGTTGGTGGAATAGCGCTGATGATAGATCGCAAAGGCACTGACAAAGCGGTCATCCTTGAGATCGGGATAGAACTCCGCCACCTGCTCGGCCAGCATCATTCCTTTGTAGATGATGCTGCGGCAGCTGAGCGAGGCAATGTAGAGACCGTTGATTCCGGCTGCGGCGGCCGCCTTTTCGATCCGGCGGCGGATAACATAAAGTTCACGCTCGAAATCTTCCTCGTCGATGCCCTTGGCGTTGGAGATCAGGATCTGTTCGATTTCCGGGCGGGTCGCGTTGGCCTTTTCACCAAGCACGCTGATGTCCACCGGGACATGACGCCAGCCATAGATATAGTGGCCCATGCGCAGCACTTCGGTTTCCACGATGGTCCGGCAGGTTTCCTGTGCCCCGAAATCCGTGCGCGGCAGAAAGACCTGGCCCACCGCCATCAACTGATCCTCACGCGGCTCGTGCCCGGTGCGGCGGATCTGATCATAAAAGAACGGGGCGGGAATCTGGATATGGATCCCTGCGCCATCGCCGGTCTTGCCATCCGCATCGACGGCGCCCCGGTGCCAGATGGCCTTGAGCGCATCGATGCCGGCCTCGACCACCTTGCGGGAGGGCTTTCCGTTGACCGCCACCACGAGGCCGACCCCACAAGAGGAATGTTCCTCGCTTTCATGGTACATGCCGTTCTCGGCCAACCACGTGCGCTTGGCCTCTTCCTTCTGGGCCCAGTTTGCGTCGATCTTCGTCATCGGAATACCCTTTCATTGGGTGCGGGACATGCCCGTTTCTCGTCTCTAATCAGCCTGAAAAGCTTATTCAGCGGCAACAGCCTGCGCGCCGTTCAGATAGTCGAGGATGGCCGCAGCGGAGTCGCGCCCGTCACGGATGGCCCAGACAACCAGCGAGGCCCCACGAACGATGTCGCCCACGGCGAACACCCCTTCGATCGAGGTCTGGCCCGTGGTGAACTCGGCCTTCACCGTGCCCCACTTGGTGACATGCAGGTCGCCCGAATCCCAGTGGCCGGGCAGATCCTCGGGTTCAAAGCCCAGCGCCTTGATCACCAGATCGGCAGGCTCGTCATACTCTGCCCCTTCGATCTCTTCAGGGGATTGGCGGCCACTGGCATCGGGCGCGCCAAGGCGCATCTGCTGAACCTTGACCGACGTCACCGGATCGCCCATGAATCCCTTGGGTGCGCTCAACCATTGGAAATCCACGCCCTCTTCCTCGGCGTTCTGAACTTCACGCTGGCTGCCCGGCATGTTCTCGCGGTCGCGGCGGTAAAGGCATTTCACCGATGTCGCGCCCTGCCGGATCGCCGTGCGCACACAGTCCATCGCCGTATCGCCGCCACCGATCACGATGACGCGCTTGCCCTCGGCGTTCAATGTGCCGTCCTCGAATTCCGGCACATCATCCCCGAAACTCTTGCGGTTGGACGCCGTCAGAAAATCGATGGCCCGCACGATACCCTTGGCGCCGGCACCGGGCCCCGGCAACTCGCGGCTTTTGTAAACACCAGTCGCGATCAGGATTGCATCATGCTTCGCCCGCAACTCTGCAAAGGAAATATCCGTACCGACGTCGCAGTTCATCACGAAGGTCACGCCGCCCTGTTCAAGCTGCTCGACCCGGCGCATCACCACGTCCTTCTCAAGCTTGAACCCGGGGATTCCGTAGGTAAGCAGGCCCCCGGCGCGATCATAGCGATCATAAACCGTAACCTGTACGCCGGCCTGCCGCAAAACATCGGCCGCTGCCAGCCCGCCGGGCCCGGCACCGATGATGCCGACCGATTCCGTGCGTTCCTGAGACGGCGTGATCGGCTTGACCCAGCCTTCCTCCCATGCCGTGTCCGTGATGTATTTCTCGACCGATCCGATGGTCACCGTGCCATGTCCGGACTGCTCGATGACGCAATTGCCCTCGCAAAGACGATCCTGCGGGCAGATGCGGCCGCAGATTTCAGGAAAGGTGTTGGTGGCCTGGCTAAGCTCATATGCCTCCTGCAAACGCCCTTCCGCCGTCAGACGCAGCCAGTCGGGAATATTGTTGTGAAGCGGGCAATGGCTTTGACAATAGGGAACGCCACACTGGCTACAGCGGGCGGCCTGCTCCTTGGCCTTGGCGTCCGCATACTCTGCGTAGATTTCCTTGAAATCTTCCCGACGTGTTTCGGCCGCACGTTTTTCCGGCATGTCACGCTCGACAGTCACGAATTTCAACATCGGTTGCTTGGACACGGCTTCGGCTCCACGATTTTTGGAAGTTCGGTTTCTCTTACTGCATGTTCCACGGCAATTAAAGTCAATTATACTGACCTTAATTGATTTATTCAGCCCTGTTCATAGGGGATTTCGAGAAAAAACCATGAAACTGGTTCCGAATCGGACCTAATTGCTGTCTTTTATCCGAATCACAATGGTTTATAGGTAGGTTCAGTTTCAGGCGGGGCAAAACATATGCCATTATTTCATTTGATTCTCGTTGCCGCCATCCAGGGACTGACGGAGTTTTTGCCGGTTTCGTCTTCGGGACACCTTATTCTACTGCCCAATCTGACCGGCCTGGAGGACCAGGGCCAGGCGATCGATGTCGCAGTGCATGTCGGCACGCTTTTGGCTGTCATGCTCTACTTCTGGTCTGACGTGAAACTGGCGATCGGGGGGCTACCCCGCGCCATGACCGGCAAGATCGACACCGAGGGTTCAAAACTGGCATTTCTGATGGTGATCTCGTCGATACCGGTGGTTGCCTTCGGGTTGCTGCTGAAATTGACCGGCCTCGACGAGGCGCTTCGTTCGATCGCCGTGATCGGGTGGACCATGCTCATCTTCGGCATTGTGCTGTACTGGGCCGATCAGGCCGGGGCCACGGATCGCAAGGCAGAAGACTGGACAATGCGTGACGCCATGGTGATGGGCGTTTGGCAGGCCATCGCCCTGATCCCGGGCACATCAAGATCCGGTATAACGATAACAGGAGCGCGCTTTCTGGGCTATGCACGGCCGGATGCGGCGCGACTGGCCATGCTCATGTCGATCCCGGTCATTATCGAAACCGGTGCGCTTTTGACCGGCGAGGCCGCGTTGAAGTCTGATCTCGGGGTGCTTCGGGACGGCGCAATCGCGGCGGGCTTTGCCTTTGTCGCCGCCCTGCTGGCGTTGTCGCTGATGATGCGCTTGCTGCGCAGCGTCAGCTTTACGCCCTATGTCGTTTACCGTGTGATCCTGGGTATTTCCCTGCTGATCGTGGCCTACACTTAGCCGGCGCGCAGGTTCTTGGCCGAATCCTTGATCGCCTTGTATTGACCACCGGGCCGGAACCGCCACAGGTAATCAGGCAGAACCGCCTCGGTCGCGATCGGCTTTATGCCCAGATCGGCAAGCGTCCGCGCCCCATCCGATACAACGTTGTCGCGCCGCAAGCTGCGCACCTGATCGCGCGTGATCTGGGCCTTGACCAGCCCGCCGGTCAGGAACTGAACAGCCTCCATCCCCGTGGCCATGACCGATGCCAGCCAGAACGGGATGTTCACGATCAGGCGCCGCCGGCTGATCACGCCCAGCATCTCCTGCATCAGGTCACGGAAACTGTTCACGTCCGGCCCGCCCAGCTCATAGATGCCCGGGGTCGCGGTGCCTTCGACACCCATTGCCGCCGCTTCGGCCACGTTGTCGACATAGACCGGCTGAAATTTCGTATCCGCACCGACAACGGGCAGGATCGGTCCCAGTCGCGTCATTGCGGCAAACCGATTGAAAAACGCGTCTTCGGGTCCGAAAACGACCGAGGGCCGCAGGATCACGGATTGCGGCATATGCGACAGAACGGCCTGTTCGCCCTGCGCCTTGGACTGGCTGTAAAGGCTGTCCGAATCCTCGTCCGCGCCGATGGCCGAGATATGCACCATGCGGGCCACGCCCTCTTCTGCGGCGATGCGCGCGATCCGTTCCGCGCCCTTGTTCTGAATCGCCTGGAAACTGTTGCGGCCGCCCTTGTCGAAGGTCCCAACGCAATTGACGACCGCATCCGCGCCCTGCATCACCGACCGCACGCTGTTGTCGTCGCGGATGTTGCAGAACACCGGCTCGACCTGTCCGACAGCGCCATAGGGTTTGACATGCATCGCCTCATTGGGGCGCCGGACGGCGACGCGCACGCGCCATCCCGCCTTGGCCAATCTGCGCACGATATACCGACCGACGAATCCAGAACCGCCGTAGATGGTGACAAGTTTCGACATGCAAGGTCTCCGGGCTGATGCCTTTCGAGGTTCTTCCTAGCGCCGCAAA
>JANSYB010000442.1 GCA_024742655.1 Paracoccaceae bacterium
CGACAGTTGCAGCGTGCGCGGAATGGGCGTTGCCGTCAGGGTCAGCACATGCACCTCAGAGCGCATCTGCTTGAGCCGTTCCTTGTGGCCCACGCCAAAACGCTGTTCCTCGTCGATGACCAGCAGGCCGAGGCTCTTGAACCGGATGTTCTTGGCCAGCAGGGCATGGGTGCCCACGACGATATCCACCGTGCCCTTGGCCAGCCCCTCGCGCGTTTTGTTGGCCTCGGTCTGGGTGACGAAGCGCGACAAGGGCCGCACCGTGACGGGAAAGCCGCGAAACCGTTCCGTGAAGCTTTGGTAATGCTGGCGGGCCAAGAGCGTGGTGGGCGCGATCACCGCCACTTGCAGCCCGGACATGGCCGCGACAAAGGCCGCCCGCATCGCCACCTCGGTCTTGCCGAAGCCCACGTCGCCGCAGATCAGCCGGTCCATCGGCGTGCCCGCCTCAAGATCGGCCAGTACATCCTCGATGGCGCGCAGCTGGTCGTCGGTCTCTGTATATGGGAAACGCGCGGCGAATTCCTCCCACGCGTGATGCTCGGGCTCCAGCACGGGGGCGCGGCGCAACGCGCGTTCGGCGGCGATCCGGATCAGGCGGTCGGCCATCTCGCGGATGCGTTCCTTCAGCTTGGCCTTCTTGGCCTGCCATGCCCCGCCACCCAACCTGTCCAGCAGGCCCTCGTCGTGGCCATAGCGGCTGAGCAGTTCGATATTCTCGACCGGCAGGTAAAGCTTGGCATCCTCAGCGTATTCCAGCAGCAGGCATTCATGCGCCGCCCCTGCCGCGGTGACCACCTCAAGCCCGTGATACCGCCCCACCCCGTGATCGACATGCACCACGAGATCGCCCGCGCTAAGGCTTTGGGCCTCTGTCAGGAAATTCTCGGCCCGGCGGCGTTTCTTGGGCGCACGAATGAGGCGATCGCCCAGAATGTCCTGCTCGGCGATCACCGTCAGGTCGGGCGCGGTAAAGCCGTGTTCCAGCGGCCAGACCGTCAGGTGCAGCCCGCGTTTGCCCAAAGCGCCGGCATCGCGCACCGATACCGCACCCAGAAGGCCCTCATCCTCGACCAATCCTTCCAGTCGTTCGCGTGCGCCCTCGGAGTAGGCCGAGATCAGAACCGGGCCCTCGGCCATGCGGGCCTCAACATGATCCTTCAGGACGCTGAAAAGGTTTATGTTTTCCTGTTGGCGTTCAGGGGCGAAATTGCGCCCGATCCGTCCGCCCGCATCCACGCAACCCGGGCCCGGCGCCTGCGGCAGCGCGGAAAAGGCCAGCACCCGTCGCCCCGCCACCGCGTCCGTCCATGTGTCATCGTCCAGATAAAGCAATTCTGGCGCGACGGGCTTGTAGACCGTATCGCCGCGCCCCTTCTGATCCATGGCGTGTCGGCGCGCCTCGTACTGGTCGCGAATGCCGTCCCACCGGGTCAGGCGCGCGGCGTCAAGCTGTTCATCCTGGCAGACCGGCGCCCCGGGCAGGTAATCGAACAGGGTCTCAAGCCGGTCGTGGAACAACGGCAGCCAATGTTCCATCCCCGCCTGCTTGCGCCCCGCGCTGACCGCCTCGTACAGCGGGTCATCGGTGCCGGCCGCGCCGAACTCGATCCGGTAATTCTGCCGAAACCGGGTGATCGCGGCCTCGTCGAGGATCACCTCGCTGACCGGGGCCAGTTCGATCTGGTCGAGCTTGTCGGTGGTGCGTTGCGTGATCGGATCGAACCGGCGCACCCCGTCGAGCACGTCGCCGAAAAGATCGAGCCGCACCGGCCCGCTTTCGCCCGGGGGATAGATGTCGATGATCCCGCCGCGCACGGCATAATCGCCCGGCTCCATCACCGTGGGCGACTGGCTGAAGCCCATGCGCACCAGAAACGACTTCAGCGCGTCCTCGTCGATCTGGTAATCCACCCGCGCCGAAAACGCCGCCCCCTTGAGCACATCACGTGCCGGCACCCGTTGCGTGGCCGCGTTCAGGGTGGTTAGCAAAACGAAGCGCGACGGCATCCCGTGCACCAGCCCGGCCAGTGTGGCCATGCGCGCCGCCGAGATATCGGCATTGGGCGATACCCGGTCATAGGGCAGGCAATCCCAGCCCGGAAAATGGAACACCGGCATGTCCGGCGCGAAAAAGCGCAATGCCGCGCGCATCGCGGCCAGACGCTTGTCGTCGCGCGCGATATGAATGACGGGCCCTTCGGCGCGCGCGACCTCGTCCAGAAGGACGCGGGCGTCAAATCCCTCGGGCGCGCCGCCCACCATGATCCGGGTCGGGTCCGTCATGCGTGGCTCCGTTCGCTGTTCAGCCGCCGAGCGCGCCGGTGGTCATGTTCTGAAGCATGCCCCACATCGCCGTGGCGAAAATCGAGATCATGCCGATCACCTGCGTGATCACCCGGTGACGATAGAGGTACTTGTAAAGCGCGTCTCCGTTCAGGCCCTTCTTCTGGATGGTAGTCGACGTGCGGTAGGACAACACCCCCACCAGGCTCATCGGAAAGGCCAGAAGAAACACGGCTTGTGCGAACTCGTTGTCATAGACGAACCCCAGCAGGCCCAGAACCGTCAGGATGAAACATAGGAAACCGGCCAGAAGCAGCCCCGATTCCTGCACGATATACAGGATGCGGTTGGTATTGATCCGCACCATGTCCTCCAGGTCGATGACACTTTGCGGGTTCGTCCCCTTCTTGGCGCGCAGCACCATGTCCCAGGGCACGCCCAGCACCCAGTGACTTGTTGATGACCATAGCACGGCCAGCACGATCCAGAACCACAGGTTGCTGAAACTGCGCATGTCGATCAGTTCGAAGACGTTATGGTACCAGTCCACCGGGGTATGCTCTCTTGCCTGGGTCGGCACGTCTTAGCGCCGCCGCGCGGCAATTCCTACCCTTGAGATGGCGGAATTTCCATGCCACTCAGAGAACAGTTGCAAAAAGGACCAAAACCATGCGCCCGACCCAAGGCCCCTTTCCCGCCACGCGCCTGCGCCGCACCCGTCAAACACCCGCGATCCGCGCGCTTGTGGCCGAGAACACGCTCAGCGTGGGCGACCTGATCTGGCCGGTCTTCGTGCGCGAGGGTGAGAATGTCGAGGAGCCGGTTCCCTCGATGCCGGGCGTGGTGCGCCGCAGCGTCGACCGCGTGGTCGAGGCCGCGCGCGAGGCCGCCGATCTGGGCATTCCGGCGATTTGCCTGTTTCCCTATACCGACAGCACCAAGCGCAC
>JANSYB010000052.1 GCA_024742655.1 Paracoccaceae bacterium
CTAGGGGCTTATGCGGTAAAGCGTGCCGTTGCCCACCGAAAGAAACCAGATCGTGCCGTCCGGGGCCTCGCGGATATCGCGGACGCGCAGGGTGTCAGGCGACTGGATCTGTTCGACCTCACGCAGGGGCGTTCCGGACAGACGCGAGATGTAGTCGAATTTCAACGACCCCACGAAAAGATCACCGCGCCAGTCCGGCCACAGCTTGCCCGAATAAAACATCATGCCCGAGGGCGCGATGGACGGATCCCAGTAGAAGGCGGGTTGCTCCATGCCCGGTCTGGCCGTGCCCTCGCCGATCTTTGCCCCCGAATAATGCCGCCCATAGGAGATCACCGGCCAGCCGTAATTGGCCCCCTTGCGGATGCGGTTCACCTCGTCGCCGCCGCGCGCGCCGTGCTCGACCACCCACAGGTTCCCATCGAGGTCCAGCGCCGCCCCTTGCGGGTTGCGGTGGCCCCATGACCAGATTTCGGGCTGGGCGCCGTTGGTTTGCGTGAACGGGTTGTCGGCGGGCACGCGGCCGTCGCGGGCAATGCGGATGACCGACCCGTTCTCACGAGACAAATCCTGGGCCGACGGGCGGTCGCCCCGGTCGCCCGTCGTGACATAAAGCAGACCGTCGCGCCCCTCGACGATACGAGAGCCGAAATGCCGCCCCCCGGACGATCCCGGCGTCATCTCGAAAATCACCTGCCAATCGCTCAGCCGGGTCATGTCCGACGAAAGCTGCGCGCGGGCCACCGCCGTCCCGGCCCCACCCTGCTGGCGCTTGGCGAAACTGAAGAAAAGCGTGCGCGTCGTGGCAAAATCACGCGGCACCAGCAGGTCGAGCAAGCCGCCCTGCCCGCGTGCCGCCACCTCGCCCACACCGGCCACGTTGCGCAACCGCCCATCGGACAGACGCACCACGCGCCCGTCGCGTTCCGTGATCAGCACCGAGCCATCCGGCAGAAAGCCGAACGCCCAGGGCGTGTCGAGACCGGCGGCCATTTCAGTCACGCGCAGGGTGCCTGTCGAACTCTCAAGAGCGCCCGCTTGCGTGCCCATCAGCGCAAGCATCGGGACCGCGGCCAGAAACATACGACGTTGCATTCAAGGACCTTTCGCCAGTTGCCTGTTAAAACATGGGCCCATGCAACGCCCGGATCAAGCAGGCAGGCGGTTGGCCGCACGATCGCACTTGCCTTTTGTGACGGGTACAATAGGCTCCGATGCGGACATAAAGTTCCACAAGGGAGATATAATATGAAAAAGCTTCTGACGGCGACGGCCGCCGCCGCCCTGATGACGGGTGCGGCCTCGGCAGAGGAAATCAAGATCGGCGTTCTGCTGGGCTTTACCGGCCCGATCGAATCGACCGTAGCGCATATGGGTCCGGCGGCCCACATGGCGATCAAGGAAGTCAGCGAAAGCGGCCTTCTGCTGGATGGTGCGACTGTAACAGCAGTGAACGGCGACTCGACCTGCGTCGATTCCGGCGCGGCCACCGCCGCCGCCGAGCGCCTGATCACCTCGGATGGCGTCAAGGGCATCGTGGGCGGCGACTGCTCGGGTGTGACCGGGGCCGTTCTGACCAACGTGGCGATGCCCAATGGCGTGGTGATGATCTCGCCCTCGGCCACCTCGCCCGCGCTGAGCCATATGAACAACGAAGACAACGGCCTCTTTTTCCGCACTGCGCCGTCGGATGCCCGCCAGGGTGTCGTGATGACGGACGTCCTGATGGAACAGGGCATCAAGGAAGTGGCCGTCACCTATACCAACAACGATTACGGCAAGGGTCTGGCCGATGCGTTCGCGGAGGCCTACGAGGCTGCGGGCGGCACCGTGACCATCTCGGCCGCGCATGAGGACGGCAAGGCCGACTATTCGGCCGAAGTGGGCGCATTGGCCGCCGCCGGCGGTGAGCGTCTGGTCGTGGCCGGTTATGTCGACCAGGGTGGTGCGGGCATCGTGCGCGCGGCCCTCGACACCGGGGCGTTCGACACGTTCCACTTCCCCGACGGCATGATGTCGGATGCGCTTGTCGCCAATTTCGGGGACGAGATCGAAGGCTCCACCGGCCAGCACCCCAGCCCCTCCGAAGAACTGGCCAGCCGGTTCAAGGAAGTGACCGCGGCCTCGGGCATGGATTTCGAGCCGACCACCCCGTTCGCACCGGAATCCTACGATGCGGCCGCGCTGATCCTGCTGGCGATGCAGGCGGCAGGCTCGTCCGACCCCAATGTCTACAAGGACAAGGTCGAGATGGTCGCCAACGCACCGGGTGAACAGATTCAGGCCGGTGAACTGGGCAAGGGTCTGGAAATCCTCGCCAATGGCGGCGACATCGACTTTGTCGGCGGCACCGGCGTGGAACTGGTCGGCCCGGGTGAGGCCGCCGGTCTGTTCCGCGAAGTGCTGATCGAAGGCGGTGAAGACAAGACCGTGACATTCCGCTGATCGCGGACCACTGACATGGGCAGCCCCGGCACCTGTCGGGGCTGCTCCAATCACAAGGCCGCAAAACGGCCAGGGGGACATGGCATGATCGTCGTCGAGGACGTTCACAAGCATTTCGGCGGCTTTCACGCCGTCGATGGCGCCAGCATGGCGATCGCAGAGCGATCGATCACCGGCCTTATCGGTCCGAACGGCGCGGGAAAAACCACCCTTTTCAACGTGATCGCGGGCGTTCTTCCACCGACATTGGGCAAGGTGACGATGGCGGGCGAGGACATCACCGGCCTGCCGCCGCATGAGCTTTTCCACAAGGGGCTTTTGCGGACCTTCCAGATCGCGCACGAGTTTTCCTCGATGACCTGCCGCGAGAACCTGATGATGGTGCCCGGCGGTCAGTCGGGCGAGAAACTGTGGAACACGTGGTTCGGGCGCAAACGCATCGCCGAGGAGGAACGCGCCCTGCGCGCGAAGGCCGACGAGGTGCTGGAATTCCTGACCATCGAACACCTGGCCGACCATCCCGCGGGGGCCGTATCCGGCGGGCAGAAAAAGCTGCTGGAACTGGGCCGCACCATGATGGTGGACGCGCGGATCGTCTTTCTGGACGAGGTCGGCGCGGGCGTGAACCGGACCCTGCTGAACACCATCGCCGACACGATCCAGCGGCTGAACACCGAGCGCGGCTACACCTTCGTGGTGATCGAGCATGACATGGATTTCATCGGCCGTATCTGTGACCCCGTCATCTGCATGGCCGAAGGCAAGGTTCTGGCCGAGGGCACGCTGGACGAGATCAAGGCCAACGACGCGGTGATCGAGGCCTATCTGGGCACGGGCCTGAAGAACAAGGAACAGGTGGCCGGATGAGCACCAACCCCTATCACGACGACCGGGGCAACAAGGATCGCTCCATCACCAACCCCGACGGCGTGGGCGAGATACCGACCGGACACCGCGGCAAGGCCAAACCCAGCCCCGGCGGCCCCTTCCTGATCGGCGAGAACATGACCGGCGGCTATGGCAAGGGCGGCCCGGACATCCTGCATGACTGCACCATCGCCGTTGACCGCGGCGAGATCGCCGTGATCGTCGGGCCCAATGGTGCGGGCAAATCCACCGCGATGAAGGCCGTGTTCGGCATGCTGGACCTGCGGCAGGGTGCGGTGCGGCTGGACGGAGAGGATATCACCGATCTCAGCCCGCAGGCCCGCGTGGGCAAGGGCATGGGGTTCGTGCCGCAGACGCAGAACATCTTTACCTCGATGACGGTCGAGGAAAACCTGGAAATGGGCGCGTTTATCCGCACCGACGACATCACCGGCACGATGGAGCAGGTCTATGACCTGTTCCCGATCCTGCGCGACAAGCGCCGCCAGCCAGCGGGCGAACTGTCCGGCGGGCAGCGCCAGCAGGTCGCCGTCGGCCGTGCGCTGATGACCCAGCCCAAGGTGCTGATGCTGGATGAACCCACGGCCGGCGTGAGCCCGATCGTGATGGATGAGTTGTTCGACCGGATCATCGAGGTGGCCCGCACCGGCCTGCCCGTGCTGATGGTCGAACAGAACGCGCGACAGGCGCTTGAGATCGCCGACAAAGGCTATGTGCTGGTGCAGGGTGCCAATGCGCATACCGGGTCGGGCAAGGAATTGCTGGCCGATGACGAGGTCCGGCGGAGTTTTCTGGGGGGATGAGGATGATGCGCAGAACAGTGATGGCTCTTGTGGCCGCAACCGCACTGGCCGCCTGTCAGGGCGGCGGGATATCGCCATCGTCAAACGTCGCGGCCAGCCACACGGCGCTCGTGGCCGCGACGGGGGGCGATTTCATCTGGGATTGCAGCCTGAACGGCGAGGCCGGCACCTTTCCGGCGCGGTTTTTGCTGCAGCGGAAATCACTGGCCGTGCGCCCCGAGATCGTGATGCTGAGCGCAGGTTCCGGCGGGCGGCTTGTGGATATCGAGAAAGAAGAGTTCGCCCGCATCTACAAGCTTCGCGACAACAGCGGCCTGCTGATTGCCACCGACGGATCGATCTACGGCCTCGATGTGCGCGGCCGTCCACTGGAAATGGAAATCATCGGCACCTGCACCAAGGGGGCACAATCGATATGATCCATTCCGCCCTGCCCCGCACCGGCCCCACCAAGGAGACGGCATGGATTTCCTGAACGCCATCGTGGCCCTGTCGAACTTCGTGCTGGTTCCCGGCATCGCCTATGGCAGCCAGTTGGCCCTGGGCGCGCTTGGCGTGACGCTGATCTATGGCATCCTGCGGTTCTCCAACTTCGCCCATGGCGACACGATGGCCTTCGGCACGATGTCGGTGATCCTTGTCATGTGGCTGTTTCAATCCTGGGGGATCAGTTTCGGGCCATTGCCCACGGCGCTCTTGGCGCTGCCCTTCGGGATGCTGGGCTGCATGGCGTTGCTGCTGGCCACCGACAAGATGGTCTACCAGTTCTACCGCGATCAGAAGGCCAAGCCGGTGATCCTCGTGATCGTGTCGATGGGCGTGATGTTCGTGCTCAACGGGCTGGTGCGGTTCATCATCGGGCCGGGCGAGCAGCGTTTTGCCGACGGCGAACGCTTCATCATCTCGGCGCGGGATTTCAAGGAACTGACCGGGCTCAAGGAGGGGCTGGCGATCAAGACCACGCAAGGCATCACGGTGATCACGGCAGTGATCGTGGTGGCCGCCCTGTTCTGGTTTCTCAACCGCACGCGCACCGGCAAATCCATGCGCGCCTATTCCGATAACGAGGATCTGGCGCTTTTGTCGGGTATCAACCCCGACCGGGTGGTCATGGTGACATGGCTGATCGTGGCGGGGCTGGCGACCATCGCGGGCGTGCTCTACGGCCTCGACAAAAGCTTCAAGCCCTTCACCTATTTCCAGTTACTCCTGCCGATTTTCGCCAGTGCGATCGTGGGCGGGCTGGGCAATCCGCTTGGGGCCATCGCGGGCGGGTTCGTCATCGCCTTTTCCGAGGTCTTCATCACCTATGCGTGGAAAAAGGTCCTGGGCTACATGATGCCCGAAAGTCTTGAGCCAAGCGGCCTCGTGCAGTTGCTGAGCACCGATTACAAGTTCGCGGTCAGCTTCGTCATCCTGCTGATCGTGCTGCTGTTCAAGCCAACGGGTCTCTTCAAGGGGAAAGCGGTATGACCGGGTCCATGCGCACCATCGCGATGTTTGCCGTCGTCGCCATCCTGATCATCGGCACGGGCATCCTGCAAAGCTGGAACAGCGCGCTGCTGATCCTGAACATGGGCCTGATCAGTGCCGTCATGGCCCTTGGCGTGAACCTGCAATGGGGGTTCGCGGGCCTCTTCAATGTCGGGGTCATGGGTTTTGTGGCGCTTGGCGGGCTGGCGACGGTACTGGTGGCGATGCCCCCGGCCCCCGGGGCCTGGGCGCCGGGTGGGGCGTGGCGGATCATCGCCGCGCTGATCATGGGCGCCGCGACGATCTGGGCCACGATCATGGTGCATCGCCGGATGGTCAAGGGGCGCGCCCGCGCGCTGGTCACGCTTGGTCTGCTGGTCGGGGGCTTCATCGTCTACCGCATGATCTTTGATGGCGGCGTGGCCTTTGTCGAGTCGATCAACCCCGCCGCCAGCGGCAATATCGGCGGGCTCAACCCCGGCGGCGAGAATTACCGCGATTACGGCTGGATGACGCTGATCGCCTGGCCCGTGGGCGGCTTGCTGGCCGCAGGCGCGGCATGGATCATCGGCAAGACCGCGCTTGGCCTGCGCTCGGACTATCTCGCCATTGCGACGCTTGGCATTGCCGAGATCATCCTGGCGGTGATGAAGAACGAGGATTGGCTGGCCCGCGGCGTGAAGAACGTGATCGGCCTGCCCCGCCCCGTACCCTACGAGGTGGACCTGCAGAACGACCCCGGCTTCGTCGAACGCGTGCAGGCCTGGGGCGGCGATCCGGTCACGGCCTCGTCGATCTATGTAAAGCTGGAATATGCGTTCCTGTTCGCGGTGGTGCTGGTGCTGATCCTGATCTTGGCGCAACTGGCGCTGAACAGCCCCTGGGGCCGGATGATGCGCGCCATCCGCGACAACGAAGTCGCCGCCGAGGCCATGGGCAAGGACGTGACCGCACGCCACCTGCAGATCTTCATTCTCGGCTCGGCGGTGTGTGGCGTGGCCGGCGCGATGATGACCACGCTGGACGGGCAGCTTGTCCCCACCACCTATCAGCCGTTGCGCTTTACCTTTCTTGTCTGGGTGATGGTGATTGTCGGAGGCTCAGGCAACAACCTCGGGGCCGTTCTGGGCGGGTTCATCATCTGGTTCTTCTGGGTTCAGGTCGAACCGCTTGGCCTGTTGCTGATGGAGGTCGTGACCGCACCCCTGTCCGAGGGCAGCGCGCTGAAATCCCACCTGATCGACAGTGCCGCGCATATGCGGCTGTTTACCATGGGGCTGATCCTGCTGCTGGTTCTGCGGTTCAGCCCGCGGGGTCTCTTGCCCGGAAAGTAACACAATGTGATTCGGAATTGAGGCGAATTGCAGGCGTCTGGCGATTGGGGCGCTCAACACTGTTTCGCGATCGTGATCAGTTCCACCGGCATCAATAAATTGGCCTGAAGACAAAAACAATTGTGGCGGGAATATGACCCGTGTCGCGGCAAATCTGGCCGAAAAGCCATGATTGCCACATTCCCGCCGCAATTCCCGCAAGAGCTGAACACTGACGCGTGAAACCCACCCTGCCGCCGCGCTTCAAGATATTGTTTTAAATCGTATTTTAGAGATTTCAGCGCATCGCGGCCTTGGTGATCCGGACCCTCAGAGCCGTGTCCCAAGACGTGTCCAGCGCCGCGACCGTGGTCAAGCAGGCCCGGACAACCACGCGCATCGGGTTGAGCTGGATCGGGGCCGACACCGTCAGGAACAGCCTCACCACGCTAATAAATAAATTCATAATATCAATGCTCTAAGACGAATGTAACCAATACGCAGCTTCGAACAGGGCCCCATCGGCCCGACCACCACCGACAATAAGATGTGCCGGCGATCCCCCTCCGTCCACACCAAAGCCTGCCCCATTTTCGCCAAATTGTCGGGGAAAGACTGTGTCCGTCACTGATCGGAACTATCCGCATGGGGATGCGCGGCCCGGCCAGAGACATGATGAACCAACTGAACCAAGGAAAGGATCAGAGATGATCAGGAAGCTAAAGGCATTCGCCAAGAAGGAAGACGGTGCCGTGACGGTGGACTGGGTGGTTCTGACGGCTGCTGTTGTGGGTTTGGGTGTTGCCGGTGTCGGCACGATCCAGAACGGGGTGGATAACCTCGCGCAGGCGATCAGTACCGGCGTTTCGACCAAATCGGTCGATAACGGCGACTAAGCCCTGAAAAACCGGACCAAAGATGGCCGCCGGCAACGCCTGGCGGCCTTTTTGATGGGCAAACCTGCTCAGGCTCTGCGGGTGTCGATCTGAGATACGCCCAGCACGTCGAGAACCTTCGCCTCGATATCGGCCGCACTCAGCCCGGCCACGGCATACATGTCCGCGGGGCTGGCCTGATCGATGAAGATGTCGGGCAACACCATGGAGCGGTATTTCAGCCCGGTATCGAACACCCCGTTTTCCGCCAGAAGCTGTGCGACGTGGCTGCCGAAGCCGCCGATCGCGCCCTCCTCGATGGTGATGAGCGCCTCGTGCCGGGCAGCAAGATCGAGGATCAGCGCCTCGTCCAGCGGCTTGGCGAACCGCGCATCGGCCACGGTGGGCGTGATGCCGCGCGCGCGCAGGGCCTCGGACGCGGTCATCACCTCGCCCAGGCGGGTGCCGAACGACAGGATCGCAACGCGTCCGCCCTCCTGCACCATGCGGCCCTTGCCGATTTCAAGCGGTGCGCCACGTTCGGGCATCTCGACACCCTCACCCTCGCCTCGCGGGTAGCGGAAGGCAATCGGCCCCTCGTCATGGGCCACGGCAGTGGCGATCATGTGCTTGAGTTCGGCCTCGTCCGCGGCGGCCATCACCACGAAGCCGGGCAGGTTTGACAGATAGGCCACGTCATAGCTGCCGGCATGGGTGGCCCCGTCGGCGCCCACAAGGCCCGCCCGGTCAATGGCGAAGCGCACCGGCAGCCGCTGAATGGCCACGTCATGCACGACCTGGTCATATCCGCGCTGCAGGAAGGTCGAGTAGAGCGCGCAGAACGGCTTCATCCCGCCCGCGGCCAGCCCCGCGGCAAAGGTCACCGCGTGCTGTTCGGCAATGCCAACGTCAAAGCAACGCGACGGGTACCGCTTGTCGAAAAGGTCAAGGCCGGTGCCCTCGGGCATGGCGGCGGTAATGGCGCAGATCTTGTCGTCCTGGGCGGCGTGGTCCACCAATGCCTCGGCGAACACCCTGGTATAGCTGGGCGCGTTTGACGGGGCCTTCTTCTGCTCGCCGGTAACCACGTCGAATTTCGCCGTGGCATGCCCGCCGTCGCGACGCGCCTCGGCCGGGGCGTATCCCTTGCCCTTTTTCGTCAGGACGTGGATCAGGATTGGCCCGGTCGCCCGTGCCTTGACCGTGCGTAGGACCGGCAAAAGC
>JANSYB010000355.1 GCA_024742655.1 Paracoccaceae bacterium
CGATTGGCATAGCCCTTCTTCTGGGACGTGTAGAGGCGGGCATAAAGGCCGTCCTGCGCCAGCAGATCGCCATGCGTGCCCTGTTCAACCAATTGCCCCGACTCGAGCACGAAAATTCGATCGGCATCAGCAATGGAGCTTAGCCGGTGCGCCACGACGATCGTTGTCTTCCCCTTGGTCAAACGGGTCAGCGCGGACTTGATGCGCTCTTCCGTGGCCTGGTCAAGCGCACTCGTCGCCTCGTCCAGCAGTAGGATCGGCGCATCCCGCAGAAAGGCGCGGGCAATGGCAATCCGCTGCTTTTGTCCACCCGACAGCTGGGCACCCTTTGGCCCGACGGGCGTATCGCCACGGGCACGGATCAGATCGGCGATCTCGGCGTTCTCGGCGGCCGTCCAGATGTCTTTCTCGGTCGCGTCGGGGTTCACGTAGCGGATATTGTCCCAGATCGAGGCGTTGAAGATCACGATATCCTGCGCCACCACCGAAAACGCCCCGCGCAGCGCCGCCACCTGCAACTGATCGATGGGCGTGCCCCCGATGGTGATCTGCCCGTCCTGAACGTCATAAAGCCGGGACAGAAGCGACAGGATCGTAGTCTTGCCGGACCCGGTCGCACCCACGATGGCCGAAACCTGGCCACCCTTGAAAACCATGTCCAACCCGTCGAACAATGGTTGCTCGGGGCTATAGCTGAAACGGATCTTGTTAAGCTGGATATCCCCGTCGGTATCGAATTCACCGAGGGCGTCCGGGGCGTCCTTTATCGTTGGGGTTTGCTTGTAAAGGCTACGGATCCTGTCCAGCAGAACCAGGTTCGACTGCAACGCGCCGAAGAACTGCGCCAGCAGGCGGGCGGGATCGAACACCATCACCATGCCCAGCAGGAAGGTGATGATCGCCGCCCCGTCCATGTCGAAATCCGGGCTCAGCACCATGTACCCGCCCCCGCCGATCACCAGAACGTAGACCACCGCCGAGCTGAGGTCGATTGTCGGCATCACAAGGGCCTGTGTGATCTGCACCCGGTTCAGCAGGTCGCGGATGGATCCCGTGCCCTTCAGCAGCCGGTTCTGCTCAACCTGTTCCTGGCTGGCGATCTTGACGGTGCGCATGCCATTCACCGTCTCCTCGATCCCGTTCATGTAGTCACCAAGCGCCTGCTCGGCCTCCCCCTGGCCCTGCTTGACCCGGTCCGAGACAAAATTCATCACCACGATGATGAAGGGCAGCACGATCAGGGCCGCGGTGAAGAGAATCGGATTCTTCCAGATCAGATACCCCGACACCACGACGACAGTGACGGCATCGCGTGCCGCATTGGCCACCGCGAACCCGACGAACACCCCCAGAAGCTGTGTCTGCGTAACAAGACGCTGAATGATCTCGCCCGATTTCGTCCGTTCGAAATAGGCAAGGTCCAGCGACATGAGATGTCCAATGAGATCGCGCCGCATCTCGTAGATTGCCTGGTTGGACACGCGCACCGTGATCAGCGGCGCCAGAAAGGCCATCAGGCCGCGAATTGAGAACAGGCAAAAAACCGCGACGCAGACCATGATAAGGTCACGCATCGCCCCCGCCTCGAAAATCACCCGCAGACCGCTTTCGGTCATTGCCAGGAACTGCTGGAACACCAGGCCCTGCACCAGGATCATCACCAGCACGAGGCACAGTTTGACCGTATGCTTGCGCAGGTAGTGCCGCCAGAACCACAGGATGTTATCCCGGTCTTCTGCGGAATAGAGCGGTTGGCGTTTTTTGGGTTTTGGGTCGCTCATGCGGGTTTGGCCAGTCCTGTCTGTCCCGCTGCCTATAATCGCTTGTGCGCCAAAGGTCAGCCCAAGAATTTTCCGCCGCCTAGCGCAATCCATCCTCGCCCTTGACCTCATCGACGGTCAGACCCCCCATGCGATCATGGATGCGCCCGCCGCGACTCATGGCCAGAATGAACAGCAGTTCACCGGCGCGTGGACCGTCCGGCAGGCCAACCTCCATTCCATCGAAATGGCTGCGCACATAGGCGGCATTGATATGGCCCAAGGGCACGTCGATCCGGCTGCCCGGCCCGCCCTGTTTCATCGACGAGGGCACGATCGCCTTGGCCTCGCCCAGCCGGGCGCGCATCGCGTAACCGCCGGGCACGTGCCAAAGGGCGGTATGCTCCAACTCTCCGGCCTCGCCCGCCATGGCGGCCTTGCCATAACCGTCGATCCCGTCCAGCCCGCCCATGGCCTCGACCAGACGGTCCGTCATCATCAGGCCAAGCGGTTTCAGGTCGTCCATCGCAGATTGCAGATCTTCGGTATAGCCGCCTGCGAAAGGATTCCTGACCAGTGCCGCGATGGCAGCCCGGCGGCGGGGCATGTCCGGGGCCGGACCACCGTCGTGGTGGATATCCTCGATGAAGATTGCGGTTTTGCGCAGGGTGAAGTCAGGCATGCTCGGGTTCTTTCTGTTGGATAAGGTGGGCAGGATCCAGAAGGCGGGTTTCGCCCTGAAGGGTCAGCGCGGCCGACACGATCAGGCCCCGGGCCCGCAGATCGTGCGCGTGGGACAGACCGGCCGACAGCGCCGTGCGTCGCTCCGCTTTGGTAAGGCGCGCCACGGCGGTCGTCACGAGCCGGTCATCCAGATCGCTGTCCGGGAAAAGGTCACGGGCCGGTTGCCGGGTAATTGCGGGATGGTCGGGCAGGTCAACGGCATTGGCGATCATCGTGGCGGCCGCATCGGCCATCGCGGCACTTATGGCCAGAACCGTCACGCTGTCCGCTATACCAAGTGACTGGCTGCGTCCACCCCGACCCGAGGTCGCCACGCCGCGCACCGGATCGCTGTGCCGGATCGCGACCTGCCCCGGCGGGTCCGAGGCGATCGCCGCGCGCATGTCTTGCCCGGGGCAGAGGTGAAAGGCCACATCGCCACCGTTGTTCACATAGGCCTTGTCGATACCACGCCCCGCGCAGATGGCAGCAAGGATCGTCTCGGCCCCCGCCCCGGCCACGGCGGCCATGGGCGTTATGTAGGCCGGCGCGAAAGGGGCAACAGCATGTGCCATCCGCTGTGCCGTCTCTCCGCGCAAGTCGGCACCCTGCGTGGAGCGCAAACGCGGCAATTCCGTCACAAGTTCCTCCAGCAGGGTGTCAAAGCGCGCCACCGCGCGGGTCAAGGCAGCGTCACGCCCCAGGCCCTCGACATCCACGATCATGTCGATTGGCCCTTGATGCAGGTGGAGCCGCCGCCCATCCGGCAACCAGGTCGCCTGCGCGCGCTGCGTCATCCGCCTTTTCCCCCGTGACCCACGGCACGCACCGCACTGCCGTATTCACCCCCCGTCTCGAGAATATCCTCGACCGTGCGGACCGAGGCGTCATGCCCACCCAGAACCTTGTAATCCTCGCGGCTGAGCGTGAACTCCAGAGGCGCGACCAGCGCGGGCGTGGGAACATAGCCGAATGACCCCTCGGGCATTTTCGTCACATCCACCATCAGCGTGATCCCCCCGCCCGGCCAGACATAGGCCGGCGCGCCGCCGCAGGTCACCCGCGTCTTGAGCGCCTGGACCGAACGGGTCAGTTTCACCGGGTTCTGCGTCACACCCGACCGCAAGGATCCTCCCGCACCGGCCTGGAACATCACCGTGCACAGCGCCGGTTCACAATTCTCGGCGATCAGGTCCACCGAGGGTTTCAGATTGTCCGGCAACGGCGCGGGTTGCGGCGCGAGATTTTCGTCCAGAACGTAATAGCCGGATTGCTCCCCCGTGGTGGACACCATCAGCAGGGTCAGGCCCGGCCGCGCGCCCTTTTTTTCCAGCCACGGGTTCAGAATGGTCAGAGGGTCCTCGATATCGGTGCCGCCCCAGCCGGAACCGGGGTTGGCCACCTTGAAATACCGCCCCGGGGTCGA